>CADBHR010000134.1 GCA_902794475.1 uncultured Methanobrevibacter sp.
ATTTTTTTGCGAAGAACAAATTCAAGTGTAGAATAAAAAGAACAATAACATGTCAAAATCAAAAACAAATAGAAAATATCACTTATTTAACAAAAACAATCAAAAAACATCGATATTCACTTAAATTTTGACATGGTTTCTACAAGGTTATAAATTAATATGATTATTAAATTACTACCACAACCAGGCATCAATTTTCTTAATTTTAAAGCCGATTAGTATGCTCAAAATAGGTAAAAAACTCCATTATATTTTAAGAATGTTTAATTTTATCCCATTTATCTAAAATAGTTGTTATAGCTTGTTTTCTCTCAACTTGAGGGCTAGCAAATTAAATTAAATCTTTTCTAAGATAATAAGATTAATTAAATTTCAATTTAAAATATTTATATTATTACTTGAATATATCTAAACATGGCAAAATGTATCATGGTTCAAGGAACATCATCAAACGCTGGAAAGAGCATGCTCGTGGCGGCACTATGCAGAATATATAAGACAAGAGGATATAATGTAGCCCCTTTCAAATCCCAGAACATGTCACTGAACTCCTACACCACAAAGGAAAACGGTGAAATTGGAATTGCCCAGATGCTACAGGCAGAAGCCGCAATGATTGAACCGAGCATACACATGAATCCTGTTTTGCTCAAACCTAAGGGTGATTTCACATCCAACGTAATCATCCAGGGAAAGTCCATCGGAGACATGAACTTCTATGACTACCAGCACAAATACCACGACGACGCATTCAACGCCATCAAGGAAAGCTTCAAGATACTTTCAGAGGAATACGACATTATAATCATTGAAGGAGCAGGGTCTCCCGCCGAAATCAACATGCGTGACCAGGATATCGCAAATATGGAGATAGCTCACCTTGCAGATGCAAACGTAATACTTATTGCAGACATTGAGATGGGAGGAGTCTTTGCGGCAATAGCCGGAACTTACGTTTTGCTTGACGATTACGACAGGTCACGTCTCAAGGCGACAGTAATCAACAAGTTCAGAGGAAATCTGGATATCCTAAAACCTGGCCTTGACAGGATTGAGGAGATTACCGGCGAACCTGTATTGGGAGTGCTGCCATATGACGAAACATTAAGGCTTCCAGAAGAGGACTCAGCATCACTGACAACCCACGTCTTTGCAGAAGACAAAGACATCACAATCGCAGTCATCAGGCTTCCGAAAATTGCCAATTTCACAGACATCGATCCTTTTGAGTATGAAAGCGACGTGGCGCTTAAGATGGTTGGGGTTAACGATGAAATCGGAGACGTTGACGCAATTATAATTCCCGGAACCCGTAACTCAACAGAAGACATGTTTGCACTTCATGAAAGCGGCCTTGCCGAAAGGATAATTGAAAAATCCGGTGAGATTCCGGTTGTAGGAATCTGCGGTGGCCTGCAGATTTTAAGCAACATCATATATGATGAGGACAAGCGCGAATCAAAGCACGGAACAATTGAAGGTCTTGGACTTTTGGACATTGAATCAAGCTTTTCAAGAGCTGGAAAAATAGTTACACAGTCCGTTGCAACAATACCTGGTGATTTAAACGGCATTGCAGGAGAAATATTTAAGGACATTTCAGGCGAAGAGGTCACAGGATATGAAATCCATGAGGGAACTACAGAACTCTTAAACTCAAAACCGTTACTTAACATCAAAAAAGGCCAGGGAAACAACGATGAAGGACTGATTGATGGAGCAAGCAATGGAAATGCATTTGGAACATATTTCCATGGAATATTTCACAATTACAATTTCAGAAGGGAATTTTTGAACTACATAAGGGTTAAAAAAGGCCTTGAGGCAAAACATGGCGAGGATCCTTACGAAACACAAAAAGACTATTCCCTAAACAGGCTGGCAGAAATCGTTGAAGAGAACCTTGACATGGACATCATCGACAGACTCTTATTTGAATGAAAATCACAAAATCCCGATTGAAATAACCTTTTTTCTCATTTTTTACAAGATTAAGATTTCTAAAAATCTTTTTGCCCAATATGAATATTTATATGTTAATTTAAATATAATATTACCAAGGAAGGTGACATTATCAAAAAATCAATACTTTCAATAGCAATATTGTTAATTGTTGGAACAATATTCATTTCAGCTGTTGGTGCAGCAGACTTGAATAATGATACTGCAACAATCGATGATATTTTAGAAGAAACTGACGATACGAATGAAATTAGTGTGGACAAGCCAGATGTCAATATAACCTCAAAGGAACAAATCGGAACTTACGGAAATAACGCCAACACATTAGAAGTTCATGTTACAGACAAGGATGGAAATAATGTGACTGGCGGTTCAGTGACCTTTGTTGATGTGTTTGGCAGAAACTATACCTCAGATGTTAAATCTGGCATGGCATTAAGCAACAGAGTTTATATCGGAGAGACCGGAACATTCAACATTACCTGTCTCTACAATGGAATGGATTTATATAACAATGCAACTTCAAAGATTGTTTTAAAGGTTCCTGTTGCAGATACTTTATGCAAAAACATTGTAGCAACAAGATATGGTGATACTGTCTATTTCACAGGAACCATGTTCTCAAATTACACAGCCTACACAAACTCTACAGAAGAGGTAAGTGAAGGAAACGTGACTATCTTTGTTAATGGAAATGAATTGGGAACATGTGATGTTGACGTGAACGGAAACTTTGTATACCTCTGGAAGACAACACAAAATCTCATCGGACAGACAATCAGCGTTACCGGAAAATTCTCAAACAATAAGAATCATTACAATCCTTCAAATTTCACAGAAACATTCACATTCCCCGCTCCAAAAGGCACAGAGGTTTCATACACAACAACCATCATTGACAAGGACAACACCCTAATCAGAGGTATTGTGAAAGATGACACAGGAAACGCAGTTGTTGGAGGGCAAATAACAATCAACAACATCTATTCCATTCCAGTCGATGCAAACGGCAAATTCTCATTTTATATTACCAATGAAAAAACCGGCAAGGCCAAATACGAAATCGGCTTTATGGACTGGGGTTCAAAAGCAGACATCACCATCAACGAACCATTGATGAAAGGCATCAAGCATACCGAGCTTGTTGACCAATTAATCGACCTATGCAGAAACGGCACACCTTACATCAAGTTTGGAAACGGCAACGGAAAAACCGTAATCGTGAATGCCGGAACTCACGGAGGAGAGCTTCCAGCACAAATAGCCGCATTCAAATTAATCGACTTATTGGCAAACTACGGTGATGAAATCGACGGTACAATATATGTCATTCCAGTAATCTTTCCCGAAGCAACCGCAAATAATGTGCGCATATTCAACGGAACCAATTTGAATGTTGTTGCTGAGGACAACGGTTCAATTTCAAATAACCTAGTCAAATTTGCAAGATCAATCAATGCATCAGGACTTGGAGACTTCCACTCCACAAGACATGCCGACAGTGACGTGGGCATTACATGCGTAATGGGCAGTGAAATCCCAACTTATGAAAGTTATCTTCTTGCAACATACATTTCAAATGAGACAGGTTATATAAAAACAATATATCATGAAGCGGGCGTACCTTACGCCGGTGCAATAGAGGATTATTCAAATCTTTTAGGCGGACCAGCAATAACCTCAGAAGTATGCTGCAACCACAGGGCAGTCGAATACGGAGCTCCTGAAGTCTCATTCAACATGATGCGTTCATTTTTAAGATTCTACGGATTTGACGTTAATGAAATGATAAGCATTCCTTCCACAGGAAATGCCGGAACATTGACTTTTACAAGCTCATACAACTACAATTCAAGCTCCAAAAGCATTAATCTTAAAGTGGCTCCAAGATTCAGCGACAATTCAAATGTTAACATGTTCTATGCTGACGGATCAAGCTTTAAGGTTAGAGTATATGGCAATGATGCAAACCCGGTTGGCGCAAACCAAGTCGTTACCATGACATTGAACAAAGCAACATATAACGTTAAAACAAACGCTCAAGGTTATGCAATATTGAAAATACCAAATACCATCAAACCGGGTACTTACACAATAACCGCAACCTATGGAGGCCAAAGCATCAAAAATACTGTAAAAGTGAAACAGGTTCTAAAGCTTGCAAAGGTCAAGGTTAAAAAATCCGCCAAAAAATTGGTTATAAAAGCAACATTGAAAGGAAAAATAGCCATCAAAGGCAAAAGATTAACTTTCAAATTCAACGGCAAAAAATACACTGCAAAAACCAACAAAAAAGGTATTGCAAAAATAACCATTAAAAAATCAGTACTCAAAAAGCTCAAAGTGGGCAAAAAGGTAAAATACCAAGTTACCTACCTTAAAGATACAGTAAAACAAAGTGTGAAAGTTAAAAAATAATTTAACTTTCCATTGAAACCCTGCCAAATTAATTTAATTCACTCTTTTTTGATTTTGACATGTTAATTTTCTTTTTAGTTTACACCTGAATTTGTTATTCACAAAAAATTAGTAAAATGAGTATATTTTAATTTTAATCAAATTATTGCTTTAATTTTTTTATACTTGAAATAATTCTTGATATTGATTAAAAAATCCAATGAAAAGAGTAAAATGAAGAATATTTTAGTAAAAGCAAAAAAACTCCAATAAATATATTAGTATAACATTCAATGCAATTCAAATATTTTAAAAATACTTCAAAAATGTTTATATTATTTAAACATTATATAATAATATATAAACATGGAGGTAAAAAATGAGCAGATCAATGGAATGGAGTATTGGTTTTGATTATCGGGATTATTTCATTTATAATGACCAAAAACTATCATACCCTTATTGCTCCAGTTATATTATTCTTATATGGAGTTTATAGGCCAATATTTGTAAAGTAACAATACTCATTTTAATTGGGCCTCCCCATTGTTTAAATGACGGGGATTCATAAACCCCTAAATATATTTTTTTAGAAATTTTACTGCTTCTTTGTTCGACGATTTTTAATCATTTATTTGATGGTTAAATCCTATTTTTTGTATGCTTGGCCCAAACTTTCTCGTTATCGCTGGCAGAAACCTTATTATCAGCCATCACACCAACCAGGTCATGGGCGACATACGGCTCCTCAAGATAGCTAATGTCATCTGAAGAGAGCTTCAAATCAACCGAATTGACAGCACCTTCGACATGATGCATTTTGGTTGCTCCGACAATTGGAGATGTGACCTTTGTAAGCAGCCATGCAAGGGACACCTCAGTCATTGACACATCATAATTTCCAGCCAACTCATCAACCCTTTTGATGATTTCTGAATCCTGTGCTTCTGTTGACTGGTATTTCAATTTGGCGTAGAAATCCTCTTTCATTCTTTTAGAATCATTTCCTGAAAGCCTTGACAGTCTTCCTGATGCAAGGGCACTGTACGGTGTTGTTGCGATATTGTC
>CADBHR010000135.1 GCA_902794475.1 uncultured Methanobrevibacter sp.
GAGGTCAATGATGCTACCGCAAGCCTTGTTGTGGCACAGCTTCTTTTCCTTGAGTCCGAGGATTCAAACAAGGATATAAATATTTATATTAACAGTCCTGGGGGTACAGTGTCTGCGGGAATGGCAATCTATGATACCATGAACTATATCAAATGTGATGTATCCACAATATGCGTCGGCATGGCCGCATCAATGGGAGCATTCATTCTTTCAGGAGGCACTAAAGGAAAGAGATATGCGCTTCCAAACTCAGAAATCATGATTCACCAGCCCCTTGGAGGAACTCAGGGACAGGCTAGTGACATGGAAATTGATGTCAGGCATATGCTTCGAATAAAGGAGAATCTCATCCGGATCATGGCGGACAATGCAGGCAGGGATTATGATGAGGTTTACGCAGACTGTGAGCGCAACAACTGGATGACAGCGAATCAGGCTATGGAATATGGACTGATTGATAGTGTTATTGAAAACAGATAGTAGTATGGAGGTAAACTATGTTATATGATTATTATGAGGGGGTTAATCTTAAAAAGCCAAAGGAAATAAAGGCTTTTCTGGATGATTATGTCATAGGGCAGGAAAGTGCAAAAAAGGCCCTTTCCGTTGCGGTATACAATCACTATAAGAGATTGAATATTGGTGAAAATTCTGACGTTGAGCTTCAAAAGAGCAATATTCTCCTTATAGGCCCTACAGGTTCCGGAAAGACCTATCTGGCACAGACACTTGCAAAATTGCTTGACGTGCCATTTGCAATAACTGATGCAACCACTCTCACCGAAGCGGGTTATGTCGGTGAGGACGTTGAAAACATCCTTCTCAAGCTAATCCAATCTGCAAACTTCGATATTGAAAAGGCAGAGCGTGGAATAATCTATCTGGATGAAATAGACAAGATTTCAAAAAAAGCCGAGAACATGTCCGTCACCCGTGATGTTTCAGGTGAAGGCGTTCAGCAGGCACTTTTAAAAATCATTGAGGGAACCATGGCAAGCGTTCCGCCTCAAGGGGGTAGAAAGCATCCGACACAGGAAGTCATACGCATCGACACCACCAATATTCTCTTCATTTGTGGAGGGGCATTTGACGGGCTTGATAATGTCATCGAAAGCCGTATTGGAAGCAAATCCATAGGATTCAATGCCGACATCACCGATGAGGAAGGGGTTGTCAATTGCGAAATGCTTAAAGAAATCCAGCCTCAGGATCTTGTCAAGTTCGGCATTATCCCCGAATTGGTTGGCCGTGTTCCTGTTATCGTAACCCTTGATGCTCTTGATGAGGATGCACTTGTAAGCATTTTGACAGAGCCCAAATCAGCTATTACAAAACAGTACGCAGAACTCTTTGCATATGATGGTGTTGAACTCGAGTTTGAAGAGGATGCCCTTAAAGAGGTTGCCCGCATGGCAATGGAAAGGGGCACCGGCGCCAGGGGGCTCAGAGCCATTCTTGAAAATGTGATGGTGGACATAATGTATGAGATACCTTCAGATGAAAGCATATCCAAGGTAATAATTACAAAACAAACAATAACTGAGGGAACAGACCCTAAAATTGTCCGTGAGGATGTGCAATTGAAAGATGTGTTTTACAAATTGGTTTGAATGGAATTCAGGAATTTTTCCATTTCACTCAAACCTTATTTCAACATTGTCAAGGTTCTCTAATATCTCATCAATGTCTTTTTCTTTGATTTCTTTGTTTTTAAATGTGCAGTTTTCCATATCCACGTCTCCGTCAAATACTGTAACTGCATCCTCCTTTGACAGGTCGTTTTCCAAAAATTGACAGTTTTTAATTAAAAATTTGCTGTTTTGACCATGAATTGCACCAACAACCGCCTTATTTCTCAAAAATTTGCAGTTGGAAATTGCAACATCTCCATAGTCATCCTTGATTGCTGCACCCCACCATTCTGCGAAATTATTTAGAAAATCACACTCTTCAATGGATAATGAAGCTTTATAGTTGAGTATTGCTCCTCCATATCCTCTGTGACCGGAGCTATTTCGTGATGCAGAATTGCGGCAAAATTTGGAATTTTCTATATTGAGGTTTCCATAGGAATTCATAATTGCACCGCCTCCGGTAGCATTAGGTTTTTTTGCAATATTGTCATAGAGTGTTGAATCCATGATGCAGGTTTCACCGTTATTATTTATGGCTCCACCATCATAGTTTGATGTGTTATTTTTGAATTCACAGTTTTTCATCACAGTATTGGCGTCACGGTTTACCTGTATGGCTCCGCCATTGTTTTCAGAGCTATTGTTTAGGAACTTGCAGTTCTCTATTGTCAAGTCACTGTAATTGTTGATTTGTATTGCGCCTCCATGAATGTTGGATTTGCGGTAGTAGTTGTCCTCAACCAGTCCGTTTTTAAATATGATGTTCTTGAGCGTGATGTTGTTTCCGGTTATGATGAATATGCGTGAGAGATTGGATGCATCGATTGTCTTTCCGTTACCGTCGATGACAAGGTTGTCAATGTCCAGCTCTATGCCTCCTTCATAGAATTTGCTTTCAAGCTCGTTAAGACAGTAATCCTCTTTTAAAACAATTTCACATGAGTCATTATGGATCTTTTCATCCAAATCGCTGAAGCTAAATTCGGAATCGTAAGAATCAGTCTTGGCGATTTGAACAATGCCTTGACCTTTAATTTTACTTTCAAAACCATCGAACAACTCTTCTATTGTTGTTTTTCCAAGATTTAATATGCTTTCTCGAGCATCTTCTATTTCTGGAGCTATCAGGATTAGTTTTGAGTGATTGCGGATGTTTTGGGAGGAATCATTCGACAGGTTGTTTTCAAATGAAGTCTTGCTTACAGTGCATGATTTTCCCGCATTATGAATCACATCTTCATTAAGGTCGTTGTCATTAAATTTCCCGCCAAATATTCCTAAAATCGAATTGTCTGTCTCTTCATTAGATATTATGCAATCTGCATGGTTATGACTGAAAAATGAATTGTAGATATCCAGATAGTTTTCATTGATTATTGTGTGGGGATGGATGTTGGCTGTAAAATTGCATTTGATGATTTTAAGCATTCCGCTATTTTTAATCGCTTCTTTATCAGGTGAGGAGTTGGCACGTATGCATGAATCCTCTATTGTAAGCTCACCGCTTCTGTTCCATATCAGCATGTCCTCGTTGCTGCAGAATTTGCAATTTTGAATGTATGATTCCTGTTCTTCGCTTTCATTGAAGATTATTCCCCATCGTTTTGCAGAGTTGTTGAATACGGCAGAACCAACAATTTTAAATTTTCCACGGTTGTGGATTGCCGCTCCGTCCCATTTGGCATCATTGTCATGGATGTCGGAATTATTGATTATAATATTTCCACTATTATTTATTGCTCCTCCGGTTCTGGCTGAGGAATGTGTGATTGGTGAGTTGATAAGTTTTAAAGTCCCGTCTTTTGAATTTGACAATGACCCGCCATATTTTGACAATGATTTTGATATTGGGGAATCTCTGATGATAAGATTTCCTGTGTTTGATATTGTACCTCCCGATCCATTGGGTATCGACCTGTTTTCTGAGAGTTTGGAATTTTCTATTGTCAAATCTCCATTATTGCCTATTGCCCCTCCGTTTCTTTTTGAATAATTTTTGAAAAAAATGCTTTTGATGACTGTCAGGTCTTCATCATTATATATTGCTCCTCCAATATTTGTGGCACGGTTTTCAAGAAATTTGCAGTTGTAAATCTCCAATTTTCCGGAGTTATATATTGCACCGCCATTTTTGTCTTCTCCGTTTTTTAAGGTCATATTCCTAATGGTAACATTTTTGCCGGATACGGTGAATATCCTGCGCAGCTCATTGCCATCTATCGAATGTCCATTGGCGTCTATTATGATGTCATCTACATTGATTTGTATCCCGTTGAGGTAATCTACGCTTTCATTTCTGTTTAAAATTATATCTGAATTCAAATGTATTTCCTTTTGACCACTATGGATTAGGTCATCCAAATATTTGAAGTCTAATGCGTCTGAATCACTATGGCCTTCAGCTTCATTATCTGTACTTTGTTGGTTCTTCTTTTTCCGGAATCTGTCAAAAAATCCCATGCTTTCACCTGTATATTTAACTTTATATCTGATGAATAAATCTTTAAAGTGTTAATCATCGCTTGTTTAAATTATGTGTCAAGAAAATATAAAAATGTAACTATGAATAATAGTTATGGTGAATGTTTGTGGGGGTTTTTTGCTGATTTAAAAAATAAGTGTTGTAGGTGAATCTTCACCTACTTAACTGTTATTTTTACTTTTTTGGTGAGTGGGGTGTAGTACTTGTTTCCTTTGTATATTATTGCTGCTTTGTATTTGCCTTTTTTGCTTCTGTAGACTTTGAA
>CADBHR010000136.1 GCA_902794475.1 uncultured Methanobrevibacter sp.
AAATGTAAGAGCATCCGGCTTTTGCCTGCGGATTAATTCAGTCAGCTCCCCAATATTTTTAACTTCACTATCATCCGCAAGAACCAATTCCAAACCAAATGTTAAACTCATAAAATCAAGCAGGAATGTATCAAAGGACACTGTAGTTATTGCCAATGCCTTCTTCATTTTTGAATATGCCTCATAGATGATATTATCATCGCTTTTGGCAAATAAATTAGTAATGTTTTTATGACTGATCATTACACCCTTAGGATTACCGGTAGAACCTGAAGTATAAATCATATAAGCCAAATCATCCGTTTCAACATCAACATTAGGATTTTCAGCATTGCCTCCATTAACCAGCTCATCAATGTCCAGGAAGTTTTCTCCGGATTCATTGGAAATGATATAATCAGCCTGACTGTTTTCAAAGATATAATTTATCCTGTCCGGAGGATATTCAGAATCAATCGGAATGAAAGCACAGCCCGCCTTAAGGATACCTAAAATAGAAGCTACCAAATTGCTGTCCCTTGAAAGCATAATCAAAACATTGCTTTTTGGCTTAACTCCCATGTCAATTAAAGAATTGGCTATGACATTTGCCTTTTGGTCCAATTCACGATAGGTCAATGTGGCATCACTAGCAACGAGAGCGATTTCATCAGGTTTGTCATTTGCTTGTTTTTCAAAGCGTTTGTGAATCAAGGGAATTTCAACTTCACTAAAAGCAATATCTTCATTTTCACACACAAGAGCAATGTCAGAAATATTTGTTTTATCCAAATCAGCATCAATTATTTCCTTGATGATTTTTTCAAGGCTTGACAGGAATAACTCAATGAAATCTTTTGTGTATAATTCATTATTGTAAAATAAAGACAATGAAACCGTTTTATCATTTTCAACAATGCTCAAATAATTTGAATATTCCAAATCTGACTTTAAATTATCATTGAAACTGTAATAGAATTCCGGCTTTAAAAGAAGGTCTCCTTCATCTACATCTTCATCGAATCCCAAAGTCAGATTATAATTTTCATGAATCTTTTGTAAAAATTCTTTAATAGAAATTTCCCTGTTTTCAAATTTAGTAGCAAAAGGAACATTATTCTGGTTAAAAATCAAAGTTCCATTTGAAAAATTAAACTTATTAAGCGTTAAAGACAAACCTGCCAAAAAAAGGTCATTGATTGAAATTGAATTGGATTTTACAAATTCAACCAAATTTTTCTTTTCAAATTCATATTCAGATTTATCAATTAATCCATTTTGCTTTTCTCCACTCTTGTTAGGAGAAATTAAAGTTGATTCATCAAAATCTGCCCACAATTTTGATAAATACTCATTTAAAGAAGTTTTTATTTTAATGCTCATAATATCAAACTTTAACTCCTTCAACTTTATAGAAGTTGAGGATTCTTACTTCACGGAAGGTATACTCTAATGAGTATAGGATTATCGTGCTATCCCCCCTCCGAAGGTTTAGACAGATTCAATTAATGTTGCTTTTTAAACTTGGTTATCATTGAAAAAGCTTAATTTAATTCTGTCATTGTCATTTATTATTTTTGTTATCCTGTTATTTAAATTTCATCAAATAGTATTTGAAAAGTAATGCATACATTCATACAATTTATCCATAACTTGTTAAACCCAGAGTATTCTTGCATTAATTAGATAAAATTTGTTAAAAAAATTAAACAGATGCATTTTTAGCGATTATTTAATGTTAATGTGCAGAAATTAACCAGCCCATAGACAGGATGTTAAAAAAGTTAATTAAGTTCAATGTTGAACAAATTAAAGATAAATTAAATTATTATAAAAAAAAGAAGGTAAAGGGAATCATCTGATTCTTATTACACTTTTCTTAGAAAGAATAACATTTTTATTGCCAGACATTACCTTTACGTTATGTTTACCATAGCTGAGTTTTTTAGTGTTGAACTTGGCCACACCCTTTTTATTGGTTTTAACAGTGTAAGTCTTGTATTTCTTGCCAGTGTATACTTTTAATTTAAGCTTGATACCACTCATTGGCTTTTTAGTGCTTTTATGTTTGAGGGCGACCTTGAAATAATTGGATTTTTTGTATTTGAACTTGACCTTAGGGGCATTCACAATGGCTTTTGTCTTTTTGACCTTGAGAGTTGTTGTTGTGAGGACTCCCGGAACCTTGATGTATTTTTCATCACCAGGATCCTCGCCAAGAATGCAAAATGCCTCATAAACTGTTATCTTGTATGTACCTGCATTCAATTTGGATGCCTTTATTGTTGCTATCCCTTTGGAGTTAGTAGCAACTGGGAGGGAATATGTTTTCTTGGATGATTTTGCAACGGCAAGAAGCAGAACTCTTATAGCAGGCTTACCTGATGGTGTGACGACCTTGATTTGTAAGGTCTTTCCTGAGTAGTATGTTGTAACCAGCTTTTTTGAAGTCGCCTTGAGAAGAGTGATTGCATTCATATTATTGTCAAGTGCCTTGTTTTTGAATGTTTTTGAATTGTCGAGTATAATTTTTGGAGATTTGACTGCCGCTTCCCCGTTGGAAGTGAAATTGCATTGGGTTATCCTAAGCAATCCTGGAGTGTAGTCGTCCATGCCTATTGCATTGTCGGCAAATATCGCTCCCGCAAAGTTTGCTGTGTTTTTGTCGAATGAACAATTTGTGACTTCAACATCATTTGCATAAATTGCTCCACCTTTACCTCCATTGTATCCCGCTGAGTTGCTCCTGAATGTACATCCTATTGCATTGACAGCAACTGCAGATACTGCGCCTCCACAATAATCAGACAGACCTTGAAAACTTTTGAGGTAATTGGACTCGAAAATTGTGTTTACCAGGTTGAGTCCATTTCCATAAATTGCCCCACCTGCGTTAGCGTAATTTCCCTTAAAGAAGCAATCTGTAATTTTTGCACTACTTTCAACCTTTATTGCTCCTGCATAGTTTTGAGCATGATTATTGCTGAAATTACAGTTTAAAAGCTCAAGATTAAAGGCACAAATCGCACCTCCATAAGAATCTGGACTAGGTAACTTTTCAGGATCTGCAACATAGTTGTTTGTGAAGTTGGAGTTTGTAATCCTGCACAACCCTGAAGTGAAAGCATATATAGCTGCTCCACACCAGTTCCTGTAATTGTCTTTAAAGCTACATCCGTCGATGGTTACTTTGATTGGAACATTATCTGTAAATCCATTTGAATCTGCGAATATTGCACCATCTTTTGCATTTATGAATGTTATGTTGTTGAAGTTTACTGTGACCTTCTTAGTAATGTGAAAGATTCCTGAAAGCTTTTTGGCATCAAGTGTGGCTCCGTTGACACCGTTGAAGGTCAATGACTTTTTAACAGCAATTGTCTTGCCCGAACTTGTGTATGTGCCGTCAAGCTCTATCACATCATTTGCCTTTGCGTTGTCTACTGCAGTTTGGATATTGGCAAATGTCTTGCCGGACGGCTTGACTGTGGCCGTTAATGGTTCGTCATCACTTGTCTGTGTTAAACTTGCCCTCTCATCTGAAGCGGACAAATCTTCACTGCTTTCTATCTCCAATGAACTGTCCAAAGTATTATCGGATGCATCATACAAGTCTGAAGCTTCTGAAGCAGAAGCAAAACCTATGGTGAGCATCACCAGTACAAAAATTGAAACTAAAAATCGTTTGTATTTTAACATTTTTTTCACCCCGTAATATCAAATTAATCGGATATATAACTATTGTACCTACGAATATATAATACTGTAAAATAATCTATACATTGATCTTGTTTACACAACCATTGTTTTAAACATCAATAGTTTCAATACCTTTCAAATTACACATCAATCCAAAAAAAATCAATAAATTCATTTAACAGCCAAAAAAGAATATTTAATTCATTATTTATTTATTGATGAATATTATATCCATTTAAACTAATTTCAAGGTTTTGTAGACTGTGAAAAATGTTTAATAAATTATTGGAAAATACCGGCATTTTCGTTGACATTCCCAGTGCAAATATAAAAACTTATAACAATAAGATTAGATAATTATATTAAACGGTGATATTATGGCAAAAACAAGTGCAGTACTTATAGGATTTATACTGACAATTGTTGTAAAAATATTTTTTGCACCCTATGAATTTATAGGATTATTGATTATAGGATTCATTACAGGATATATTGCCCATTCTGGAGCATTAGGTGGCCTTTGGAATGCCGCACTTGCAGGAGCATTAGGTACAATTATCAGCGCAATATTATTTATTTTAGTTGCAACATTTGGAGGAAGTTTTGCAGGCCTCTTTGGAGGATTGACCGGATTTACCATTTCCGGAATTACAAGCCTGTTTGCTGTGATTGAAAGTTTAGCATTAGCTCCTAAAGACGACTAATTGGGGATATAAAATGAACAAGTTTACAAATTTTAATTTTAAGGCTTTGGTGTTTGGAGCGGCAATAGCTGGAGCATGCATATTATTTGGATGGCAGATTAATGATTGGCTTTATCCATTTGCATCAATCGGACTGTTATATGCAGGATATGGTCAGAACAGCTGGCAAGAGGGAACATTGAGTGGTGCGATTGCATCAACACCCATCATTGTACTGACATTCCAGGGATACATGGGCCAATTCGATGGATTTTTCTTAACTCAAAATGGAATGATCGCTTTAGCGGCAATGATATTCATTATTGGTGCATTCGTCGGTTTCGTTGGTGCATGGACAAAAAGAAGTCGTGAAAAAGCATTTGAACAACAAGCAAAAATTGGTAAAAATAAAAATAAAAAGAAAAATAAAAACAAAAAATAATAACAAATTTATGTTATTATTTTTTCTAATTCATCTCTTTCTATACCGTTTTTGATTTCAAGAGCAATTCTT
>CADBHR010000137.1 GCA_902794475.1 uncultured Methanobrevibacter sp.
GGTTACAAGCCAACTGTTTCATTTGATGATGGTTTAGAAAGAGTTTACGGTTGGTTTACAGACAACTGGGAAGATATTGAAAGAGATGCAGAGTTTTAACTAATCTCTTTTACCTTTTTTTATTTTTTTTTTCATGACTTATTTTTTTAAAAAGTAGTTGTTGTTTACAAATAATTTTTTCTATTTTTAATATTTTTTTTAAAAAGATTACCTATTTTATTGTTTTTTATAAAAAGAGCAGCTATTTATTATTTTTTTTAAAAAGAGCAATTATTTATTGTTTTTTTTTAAAAAGAGTATCTATTTTATTATTGTTTTTTTTTAAAAAAAAGTGGCATTAGTATTATTTAAATATTATCTCAATTTTTTTATTTAAGGTCTTTAAAAAAAAGAAAAATGGTTAATTTAAAATCCAAATAAGCTTGATAAATTATTGGATCCACTCATGTTTTGACTCATATTTGTCATATTAGCCATTTGGGTAGTGTTAAACGGATTTAAAAGAATGTTTGGATCTATTTGTCCTGTAAGGATTAAAAATCCAAAAATGCCAAATTCTATAATCAATAGAACTAATTGGATTATTCCATGCTTTTTAGCAGTTGAATCCTTTCGTGTAATCAAGTAAAATGCAAAGATAAATCCAAGAACACTTCCTAATATTGCAAAGATATATCCGATTAGAATCATGATTGTATAATTTTGCTTTTTCTTTCCGATTTGCTCAGGCATAGGATTGAATTTAACCTCTTGCCTTTTGCCTGATCTTGTAGGGATGAAAAAGATATTTGAATCGTCATCTTCAGCATTGTATTCCTCATAAATTGTCCCACAGTAAATGCAGAAATCGGTAGTTCCATCGTTTATTTTTCCACAGTTGGGACATTTGATTGGTTCCATTTTATCACTGTTCTATAAGATTTTTTATTAAAATTTTAAAAGTTAAGTTTGTACTATATTATTTAACATTTAATATAATTTATAATTTTTTATTCTTTTTCATTGTTTTAGTGTTGAAAAAGTAAACCTATTCATCATCATCTTTCAATCCACATTCGCTACAGATGTGTTCTTGAATGCTGATTATGCCTCCACAGGATTTGCATTGCCAATTCAACTTATCTTCCAACATTATTTTATTGATTCCTGTGTATGTAATCCTTTTTGCATTATCCAATGTGGAAAAATTGTATCTTTTCTTATAGTTTTTGTCCTGTTTTTTAATGAGTTTGCATGGAAATTCGCTGCATCTTCCACAGTATTTCACTCTTTTGGTTTCAAGACACTTTTTGATTTTGCATTTTAGTGCATTCTTTGTTTTGTTGGGGCTGTCAATCTGGCATCCTGGACATGGATTTTTTGGATTTACATGCTTTATGCAGAGATTGCAATTCATTCCACAAGGTGCAAACATAATTGTATCTATCTTTTCAGGCATTTTCATGTTTTTTCTCACTTTTTTATTATTTTTTTATTTGATAATAGTTTTCTATTTGATTATTGTCTTCTATTAGATAATTATTTTTACTTGATTAGTTTTATCTATTTTATATTTTTTATATTTTCCAGATTTTTTCATATTCCCTTCATTTTTTTGAATTTTCATAAGTTTTTTAACAAAAAAACTTTATATTTAGACATAACTTTATATATAATTAACAAGATAAAGTTACTTGGTTAAATATTAATTTATTTAATCCTTAAAATATTTAATAGAAATAATTGGGGTTTTGATAAGTTTAAGGAATATATTATTTTTTAAATTTATTTTGTAATTAATTAATTAATTATAAAAAGTTATTATTTATATGTAATCTTTTTAATGATTAAAATATTAATTTTAATGAGTTTAAAGATTTTTGGATATTTCTTTGGATTTATTATTAAATTATTTTTTAATTAAATATTTTAAAAGGTAGTATAAATAAAAATTTTTTTGCGAATAAGTAAATCTAAATAATCAATGTATCGTTGAGTCATTGATAGAGAAAAATTACCTATTTTTCCAAGAATAAGATTTCAATGGACTATAAGGAATATTTAGATTTTCTAAAATAAAAGAGGTAAACAATGAATAATAATTTGAAACGCGTGCTATTCGTATTATTTGTTGTAAGTGCCTTGTTATTAGTAATTGGATCTGCAAGTGCAGATAATGTCGAATTAAATGAAAATTTAGAAGCTTCATTAGATTTAGATGACGGATTATCAGTTGATGATAGTCCTGCTTCAAATCCTGATAGCAAGGTTTCTAATCAACTTACAATAAGTAATATTGATGAGGAGACTGACACTACTCAAAGTGTCGACGAGGATTTAAACGATTTAAATTCTAACGACGTGGTTTCTAATAATGAAGATGCCACTATCAATGCAAAAGATAGTGCAAAAAATATCAAAGCAGAAAATGATGGTTCAGATAATCTTGGCGCTAATGCATTTGATTTGCAAGTAAGATGTTTGAATGATTCAGTGGAAGTCGGCGACACAGTTTCCTTTGAAATTGTAGGAACTAGCCATGGAGACGCTTTCCAAGGTATCATTCCTATTAATGTAATGTACAGTGAAGATGAAATGCATTATACAGGTTATTCTGCAGGGGTAAACTATAATGTTCCTAACTGGTATGATATGGGAGCCCACATTTCCAATGCAGGCAATGCACATGATTGGTGTGACCACCAGTTTTTTGGCTACAACTGTTGGGATATTCCATTTGGTGAAGGATTTTACTTTAATTTCACTGTAAACTTTGAAGCTAAAAAACCAGGTAATCCTGGAACTTATACTGTCATTGAAGTTTCAAACAATCCTGCTGCTGAAGCCAGGACTGTTGTAAAGGAACCTGCTCCAAATTTCATTTTGGAAGATAAGGTATTGACTCCAATAGTTAATGTTGGTGATACTGTAGCTTTTGAAATTTTTGGACGTAACATTGGTGGAGCATACACAGGTCAAACTCTTCCTATTCGCATTCAATATGACGAAAAGGAATTGCATTGTATAGGTTATTCCATTGGCGTAAATCCTGATGTTCCAGAGATGGATTTCTCAAACAACTATCAAGTTGATATCGGTTTTGATGGATTTTATGATTCTGTCAATGTAGATTACGATTGTGGAGGAAACTTTGCTCAAGGGCATTGCTTTAATTTCACTCTCTATTTCAAAGTAATCACTGATGAGAATCTTGCACCTGGATGTCATGCATATATGCCTTGGAATGATAATGGAGAGGATTGGCCTGAAGCAATCAATACAACAAGAATCTCTCCAGATTCAAGCCTTGAACGTTTGCTCACTCAAGTAAATCATGATGCATCATTTGGGGATGTAATCGGTTTAGGTTCAAATCAAAATATCATATTTACAAAGACTGCCACCCAGGAATTTGTAAAGCCTGGAGATGCAGTTGACTTTGTAGTATATCTTGAAAACCTTGCTGATGAAGGTCTTCAATGTAAGAATTATCTTCTTACACTTTATGACTATTATCCTACAGATGGATTTAAATACATTGGCTATGATGTAGATTCTGAATCAACCCATCCTGACAGAATCAATGTTGAAAAAAGATGGGATGGTCATGTACAGATTACTCAACAGTTAGAAAGTAATTACTTCGCTGCTCATGAGGTCTTAAAGGTTGTTTTACATTTCGAAGCACTTAAAAATGGTATTCTTTGTAATCATTTGTTCTTGAATGATTTAAAGGAAGAAAATCATATTACTGGAAGTGTAGTGTCTGGAGAACCTGACTTGAATTTGACTAAAACTGCTCAAGAAAAGCAAGTGGACCTCAATGACCATGTTTTCTTTGATATTGTTGTCAAAAACGATGGGGACATAGCATTCTATGATCATGCAAATCAACTTCATAAGCTTGTAATCATTGACAGCTATCCTGAAGGATTAAAATATATTGGCTTTAAAGTCAATGAATTGACTCAAGAGGGTACAGTAGCAGTTAATGATAGTGTTCAAGGTGTTTTAAACATCACTTACACATTTGATGATGAAAACTGGCATCCAGACACTGAAAAACGTTTCGAGCCAGGAAGCCTTATTAACATTACCCTTGAATTTGTTGCTGAAGAATATGGTAAATGGACAAATAATGCTAATGTTTACTGGAAGTTTAAGGATTGGGGAGAAGAAGCAGCAATCAATGTAAGTTCCGAAGACTCCGTATTAGTTGGAAAACCTGAATTCACTATCGAAAAGGTCGCTAGTGAAAAAGAGGTTAAAGTCGGTGATAAGGTAAGCTTCAAAATAACCTATACCAAT
>CADBHR010000138.1 GCA_902794475.1 uncultured Methanobrevibacter sp.
AATCACCATATTTGGCTTTATATTTATTTAAAAGTTCATTATGGGTTTTACGAGTACAACCATAGTTTTGTTTAAACATGACTTCTTGTTCGGGAGTTAGATGAAGTTTAACAACCACACCTCGAATATACTCATCCATAAATCTCATTCCTCCAGTCCACTATATATAATATTTTTATTCCATTATCTAAAAAAAATGGAAAAACATCTACTCTTTTTTAAAACAACAATTAAAATCACATTTAATTGAATAATATCTCATTTATAATTACCTCTATATAAAAAATGAGAGAGAGCATTTGAAAAGTAATCGAATAACAAACTCAGAGCAATTTTTCAAACCCAAAACAATTTTTCAAACCCAACGCAATTATCAAAAATCCATAAAAAAAAGTATACTGAACAAAAATACACGACCTAAAAAAGCCACCAAAAAACACAAAATAAAAAAATATAAACGCAAAAAAATAAATAAAAAAGATAGTACACCCAATAGTGCAATTCATCCATGACCTTGAAGAGGTCATGGTATTCTTGCACCATTTAGATAAAAACTTATATATTTATTTCTCTAATAGTTATTTGACTTAATAATTATTAGCAGGTTGTCCATGAGATATATTAACAAAAATGATGTGTGTATCATAGCCAGAAATTCTGGTAAACTGATGATTGGAATTGGAATGGTATGTTTAGTTCCAATTATTTTTGATTTGATATATCTAGAATTTAATGCAATAGGATATCTCATACCTGCACTAATATCAATTGGTGTTGGCTCAATTTGTTTAAAATTTCTGGAAAAATATAAAGGCAGGAAAATGCGCCTAAAACATGGTATGATAATATCTGCATTATCATGGCTGTGGGCAAGCCTTATCTGCGGTTTGGTATTATACTTAATAACAGGCATAAGCATCGTAGACAGTGTTTTTGAAAGCATGTCCGCTTTGACCGGAAGTGGAATTACAATATACAGTGATGTGGAAGTATTACCATACGGAATACTATTTTTTAGAGCATTACAACAATGGATTGGAGGTTTGGGAATTGTTGTTTTGATACTGGCTGTTTTAGCCCAACCAGGAACATCCTCATTTACATTGTATCAATCAGAAGCCCGTGAAGACCAGATTAAACCATCCACCAGAGCCACACTCGAAACAACCATCAAAATCTATTCTGCATTTACCCTCTTTGGGATAATTTTATATTTCCTTGCAGGGATGCCATTATTCGATTCTATCTGCAATACGTTCTGTATTATCTCAACCGGCGGAATGAGCGTGAAAAATGCAAACATAGGGTATTACAACGATTATCTGATCTACTTCATTACAATGATTCTGATGATATTAGGTGCAACAAGCTTTTTTGTTCATTATAAGGTCATTAAACATGGTATAAAATCATTGGTTGAAGATTTACAGTTTAAAGTGATGATTTCACTGATAGCGATTTCAACACTATTGATATATTTTACATCGACAATCATTCCAATGGACATGTTATTCACTGTGGTTTCCTCCATTACGACAACAGGAGCAAGCATTCCGAATTCAACAGTGATGGCCAGGTGGCCGCCATTTGTAATATTCATTATAATGACGCTGATGCTTATAGGAGGTTCCAACGGATCTACTGTAGGTGCAATCAAATTAATGAGGGTCATTACATTTTCAAAAGGAATATATAAAAATCTAAGGGAAATTATTTCTCCAGAAGGATCAGTTATCCCCTTAGACCGTAATGATAAAAAATTCACTGACAAACTAGTTGCACAAAGCGGGAACTACATAACCCTTTATTTCTTATGTATTTTGGTTTCATGGTCATTATTATGCTTATATGGTCACGACCCATTTAATTCATTGTTTTTCACATTTTCCCTGCAAGGTAATATCGGTTTAGAAATCGGGCAGCTTTCCCAAACAATAGAATGGCCATTAAAAATCGTCGGAATGTTTAATATGTGGACCGGAAGATTGGAAATCTATCCTGTATTGATTACAATAAGGGCACTACTTGAAGTATTTAAAAGATAATTTTCAACCAAATTAAGAAAAATTCAAAAAATCCGATTATGATTCTGCAATTTCAAAGTAGTCTTCAATGGTGAAATATTATTTCATTAATGAAATCTATTAAAAAAATATTTAAATTCCAAAACTGAAAAATAATTAATAACTAAAAAAGATTAGGGATTGATATGGATTTAATAAAACAATATAATGAAAAAGAATTAACAGTCATCGTCAAAGACAAGATTGATACAACTACCGCTCCGGACTTTGAAAATGAAATTACAGATGAAATGGGTAAATTCGATTCACTAATAATAGACTTTACTGATTTAGAATACATTTCAAGTGCAGGCTTAAGGGTTTTGGTTAGTACTGAAAAAAAATTAAAACCCGAAAATATTCCAAGTCTCATTAAGGTTAATGACACCATAAAAGAGATTCTTGTAATGTCCGGTTTTGACAAAATTTTAAATATCGAATAACTCTAAAGAAACGGATTTAGCTTTTTTAACATAAGTTAAATCCCATACACTACTCATTTTAACTCAAAGGAGTTGGATTTGACAATGGATTCACCGTCCATTTTTCACATCATCTTAACCTCATTGACAACATTATTGTTATATACTTGGATAATTAAAATTATTATACATGTATATCAATCGAGATGTTTTGGGAAAGTTATTCTTTGCAATAGCCATTTTAATTGGCATATTCATGTTTATCTGCCCGCTTTCAAACATGATGATACATGTTGATGAATATTGGACTGTATCACTCATAAATCTACCATTCATTGAAGGAATGAGAGTTGCAGCATGTGATGTGCATCCTCCACTCCATTATCTGATTATATATGCTTTATCTCCAATAACACATAACAGCCTATTCGCATTAAAAGTAATCTCAATTATTCCATATCTGATGATCTTAGCGATTTCAGTGACTAAAATCAGGAAAGACTATGGATGGCTGACTTCCGGCGTGTTTGCATTTGCAATTGGAACAATGAGCATATTTTTCATAGAATTTTTAACAGTCAGGATGTATCCGTGGGCAATACTGTTCATGATTTTATCATTCATCTACTTTAAAGAGGTTATTGATAAATTTGATAGGCGTTCATGGATTTTATTAACGTTATTTACACTTTTAGGCAGTTACACACATTATTTCTTACTGATTACCTGCGGCCTGATGTATTTATTGCTACTGGCCCACATCTTAAGAAGTCCAGATAAAAGGGAAAAAGTGAAATCATGGATTTATTCAGTCATTTCACTTGTAATATTGTATGTTCCATGGTTCCTTATTTTAATGAGACAAATCGGCACACAGATGAATGTCACATACAAGGATATGACTTTAGCCGACATTTTCAATTACATTACAAGCTTTGCAATCAACAATCCCGATTTCACTGTAGAAATGATACTTTTGAAGGTTTTGGCAATAATCTTCGTTGGGTTCGTCATATATTTAATCTATAAACATAATGCCAAATATGAGGCTTCAGGAATATTCCTGATGTTTGCAACACTTATTGTTGGAGTTGCAATCCTGTCTGTTTCATTTAGGCCACTTGAAGTGAGATATCTTATTGCTGCAATTGCAATATTCTGGCTTTCAGTTTCAATATTGCTTAGCAAAATCGAAGATGACAAAATTTTGGCAATTTTGCTTGCATTCATCCTGATATTTTCCGCAGCAAGCATCATAATAACTCATGACGAATCACTGTCAAGAATTGACTGGCAAAATGACAGAACAGAGTTTTTAGATAGCATAAACAACAATTCCACAGTAATGGTCTATAACACCAATTTCGGCTATATGTTTATACACGATGGCGTCAATAAGACTACCGAATACTCCGTATCGGACACATATTTCTTTGATGACAATGTCAAGATTTGTGAAAAAATTGACCAAATTATAGACAAGAATCCAAAAAAGAACATCTATCTTGTAAACTGGAAAAGTGCCGATAAAAGCAAAAAGTATGTTAAGACCTTAAACCTAACCGAAGAGTACTTCTCCGGCGAAGTGGCAGTGTTGAAATTAATTGAACCACCCCATCCTATAGAGGATGGGGATTCCTGAATTTTTTTCACTTAATAATGGTTAATTTAAGTATTTTTTCAGGCTATCCCCGTTGAACCAGCGGTTTAGAATATTA
>CADBHR010000139.1 GCA_902794475.1 uncultured Methanobrevibacter sp.
ATGTTTGGTCTGTCTGCTCTTTCGTCTAACAATAGGTCAATTACTGGTGAAGTACCAATATTACCACTTTTAATAATAGCAATTTTAACTACCATAATTTTGTCTCCATATTTGATAATAATAATTTTCATTCAAAAACTATTTAAATCTTATTATTTGAATATCTGTGGGGGTTTTGTTTGTTTCTTTAGAAATTATTTGTTGTGCCTAAAACTAATTGTTTCTAACCGAAAATGTAAATAAAGACAAAATTATCAATTAAAAGTGTAAAAAATCTTTAAAAATAGTAATAGAGTGGTTCCGACGAGACTCGAACTCGTGATCCCCTCCTTGTAAGGGAGGTATCATACCAACTAGACCACGGAACCAACAAACATTATTATGATTTTACTATTATATATACTTTTCTATTTTTCCAAATTCTGTTGATGAATATATTTTAATAATGATAAAAACAATATTTATTATTGTAAAAAATTTTGAAGTGATAAAATGGCTTGGGATGACACAGCTAGTAAAATATGGTTTGATGGAAACATGGTAGACTGGAAAGATGCAAACATTCACGTACTCTCTCATGTTGTCCATTATGGTACAAGTGTTTTTGAAGGAATTCGTGCATATAAAAACGAAAACGGCGTAGGAGTATTCCGTCTAAAAGAGCACGTTCAACGTTTGTTCGATTCCGCAAAAATCTATAAGATCGAAATTCCATTTACTCAAGAAGAAATCGAAGAAGCAATCCTAGAAACAGTTCGTGTCAATGAATTGGATGGATGTTACATACGTCCTATCGTATTCAAAGGCTATGGGGAACTTGGAGTTGACCCTTCCAACTGTCCTGTAAATGTGGTTATTGCCGCTTGGGAATGGGGATCATACTTAGGTGAGGAAGGAATGGCAAACGGTGTAGACATCGGAGTTTCCTCCTGGAGAAAACCTGCACCTGACACTTTCCCTGCACTTGCAAAATGTGGTGCAAACTACATGAACTCACAATTGGCTAAACTTGAAGCTATCGACAACGGTTATGATGAAGCTATCATGCTTGATTATGAAGGACATGTTTCCGAAGGTAGTGGAGAAAACATATTCCTCGTTGAAGGCGAAAAACTGTTCACACCATCAATGTCCTCATCCAATCTCAAAGGTATTACAAGAGATTCAGTAATGACAATTGCTCGTGACTTAGGTTATGAGGTTGTAGAGGAAGTAATTTCAAGGGAAAGATTATATGCTGCTGACGAAGTGTTCTTCACAGGAACCGCAGCTGAAGTTACCCCAATTCGTTCAATTGATCACAGAACCATTGGAATCGGTAAAAGAGGACCAATTTCTGAAAAGATACAAACCGCTTTCTTTGATATCGTAGAAGCTAAAACTGAAGACAAATACAACTGGTTATCTTACATTTAGATTGGTGTAGCCTATGGATATAATTCAGGGAATTATAATCGGTATTGTTCAGGGTTTGACTGAATTCCTGCCGGTTAGTAGTTCAGCACATTTGGTTTTCATTCAAAAGATTCTGGGAGTTCAAAGCTCCCTTGCATTTGACACTTTCCTGCATTTGGGAACTTTAATTGCAGTGTTGTGGTTTTTCAGATACGACATCTACAAGATGATTTTGTCATGGGTGTCAAGCATTCAGGATATCATACGTGGAAGATTCAGGGAAGGATTTTATGAAGATCCATATAAACGGCTTGCATGGTATGTTATTTTGGCCACTATTCCTGTAGCTATTGTGGGAGTGCTGTTTGAAGACTCTGTAGATGCATTATTTTCAGGTGCACTGTATGTCCCGGCGTTTTTCCTTTTTGTAACCGGTACAATCCTGTATCTATCACAAAGGATGACAAGCGGAGAAATCAATTATAATACAATAACTAAAAAAGAAGCATTGTTCATGGGTTTGGGTCAAGCTTGTGCAATATTGCCTGGTCTTTCACGTTCAGGAACAACAATTGCGGCAGGTTTGACAATAGGTCTTAACAAAGAATTTGCAGCTAAATTCAGCTTCATATTATCTATACCAGCAATTCTAGGTGCTTTTGTATTGCAGCTTAAGGACATAGGCTCTGCAATGGATGCAAACTTCCTTCCAGTATTTTTAGGTTTTATTGCATCAATAATTGCAGGTTATGCAGCTATCAAATGGATGCTTGATTTGATTCAAAACAAGAGCTTGGATATTTTCGCTTATTACTGTTGGTTGATGGGCTTAATAGTATTTATGGGCTCAATCGCTCACATATTTTAAAATTTAAAAAAAGTAGAGATTGTAATTAATCTCTATTTACAAACTTTTTCTATTTTTCTTCTTAGTTTTTCAACGGAATTTCCTAAAACGAGTGCTGTAAACATTGCTCCGCCCGCTCCGGCACCTTCTTTGACGAATCCTTTCAGATAGTTTTTTAATCCTTCATGTTCGGATTCCTCAAATCTAGGATCTACCGTATGGACTGTTATGTTGTCGTCGATTTGGTCCAGAATTCCAAATAAATCTGCAGTCTCATCACCTGCAACGAATACTGTGGTGGCCAGATTGATTCTTGAAAAGTCAAAAGTTGGCTGAATGGATTTGATTACAGCGCAGGTTGCGGCCATTTGTGTTCCTCCGGCCAAAATGATTGGGATGTCTGAACCCAACACTATTCCTGCAATTGCAGGGATTGTCGGATCGCCAACTGCACCGATTGCCTGGATTGCATCGGCTTCGCCAGGTGTTATTCCCGCATTTTCAAGACCCTCATCAACGGTTTTTGATTTCAAGTCATGAGGATTGTGAGGCATGCTTCCGCTGACCTTCTCATTTGCTTCATAGCCCAGCGCTTTTAATACGCCAAGGGCGGTTGTGGTTCCGGCAGCTATGCTTTCACCGATAATTAGCATTTCATGTCTTTGGGATAATTCATTTCCTAAATCTTTTGCATTTTCCAATATTTCCAATGGGTTTAAAACTCCTTTTCCGGTTCTTATGTCTCTTCCGTAATCCTTTCCCAAATTGACATATTCGACTTCGGGCTTGATTTTGGAACCTGCATCCACAATAACAAATGGAATGCTTGCAAGCTGTAGGGATGCTTTTGTAAGCCTTGCAGGTGTTGGTGCTGCGGCGTCTCCAACCACTGTTTCTGCAGGAGCCTCGCAACATCTGACTTCTCCCAGAACCATAAACTCTGCGTCACCTGCAGGGGTATATTCAGTCAGGTCTGCAGATGGTCCGGCTCCGGAAATTCCATCTATCAGTGAGGTTTCAGTTGTTCCTATTGTAAGCAAAAATACGGCCTCATCTTCTGCTTCCTGAAGTTTTTCAATCAATTCAGTTGAGCCGTAGGTTGTAATTCCATCAATCATTATTCTCACCTTGCTTTTTTAGTAAATCAATTATAATCTTGTTTTGATTAATAATCTTTTTGTTTTGAAGCATGATTTTTTTCAACATTTCTTCCTGTGACAATTCGTTGTCTGTCTTGAATGTCTGTCCGTCTCTTGCTCTTGGCGGGATTTTTATCTGGTCTTTTGGCGGAAGTGCAGATGTTTCATCGCCTCTTTTAGGTATTACTCCCTTTGAGGCACTGTCCTCTCTTGAGACAAAGTCAACATATCTGTGTGTCACCTTGTTTTTTCCCCTCTCTTCCAAAAGTTCCATCAGCCTGTCGTCCACTTGGTCAACACCAACCAGCTGTTCCTGCTCCACTTCGTGTATTAATCTCTTTTGAATGTTGTATGCATTGTAAATCGGTATTCCACGAGTGTTGCATTCGTTTTTGAACATATCGTTGATGTTGATGTCTCCGGTCAATTGTTTTACTCTCTTCTGTTCTGGAGTATTTGCACTATAAAATCCCATACTTTCACTTATGTATTTTAAATTTAAAAAATATTTTTATATTTTAAATACTAACATACTAATTAATTAATTTTTTCCCAGATGATTATCTTGATATGTTTAGGAATTGAAGGAACAGCAGAAAAAACCGGTGTAGGTATTGTAGACAGTGACGGAAATATTCTGGCTATGGCTGGAAAGCAGTTGTTTCCGGAAGAGGGAGGTATACATCCCCGTTTGGCTGCCGAACATCATGCAGAATGGATTCCTAAACTCATACCTCAGGCAATTGAGGAATCCGGATTGTCATACGATGACATTGATTTGATTTCATTTTCACAGGGTCCGGGCCTGGGTCCGGCTCT
>CADBHR010000140.1:0-816 GCA_902794475.1 uncultured Methanobrevibacter sp.
ATTCTTGGCTTGTGTGGAATTTTACTTTGCCATATTTTCTCAGAATCATTTTATTTTTTTGGATGATTCTAATGTCTTGTCTTATTGTTTGTCTGAATGCTAGTTTACTTGTTTTCTTTTTGTGAAAATGGGGTTTATTGAAGTGTGATGGATTTTTAAAGAAATTATTGAATGATGTGGCCAAGTCTCTTATTTCTTGTTGGAGGCTTGTTGATTCTACATCCTCCAAATAAGGAAATTCTCTCTTGGCTTCATTTAGTAGTTTATTTAAGAAAGTAAATGTTGGTCTTAGGTTGGAATCTTTACTGTGCATTTTATTGTATTTGTCAAGAACGACATTATAGGCCTTGCGACAGCAACCAAAATTCTTATGAAACATATCCTTCTGCTCCTGAGTAGGATAAATCTTAACCTTCATTCCCTTTTTAACATCCACCATAACATAAAACACCACACTATTAATCCTCTTATCACATAATAGTACAATTTATGCTCCATTAATATATAAAGATACTCAGAGAGCATTTGAAAAGTAATATCGCCCACAAAAATCAACTAAAATGTTTAAAAAACAACAAGAAACATTAAATAAACACCCATGAAATACAAATGAAACTACAAATTTTCCATTGTAAAAGTGATACATATCAAAAAAAATACAAAAATAAATGCCCCCAAAAAAAACTGAAAGTACACTGAATTACAAATACCCATACAAAAAAAATATTAAAATCAATTATCATGACAAATGAAACCCAATAAATAACAATTCACAAAAATTATACCCAACTTGCAATTCATCCACGACTTAAAGAA
>CADBHR010000140.1:902-5327 GCA_902794475.1 uncultured Methanobrevibacter sp.
TCTCCGACCTAAAAGAGGTCGGAGTATTCTTTCACTAATTTGATAAAAGTTATAAAATCTCCTTCTGTTAACAACTGAGCTCCAGGCAAAGCCAAACTAAATACCAAAAGAGTCATTACCATCCCAAAAATACCATCCGTCAAACCTAACAGTCTTCCAGGGTCGATATCAATATTGCTTTCAAAAGACTGTAAAAACTTTGAAAAAAAGCCATCTTTTTTATCGTCGACCTTTTTCTTGATGGTGGGATCAGTTAAGTATTTTTCTCTAAACTCAACTCTAAACTCCCTGATTTTTTCGAGATCTTCTTCATCCAACACTTCTCTTCATCCAACACTTCAGCAATATCCTGAAGTTCAGCGTTAAAATAATTTTTTAAACTTTCATAATCGTGAAATTCTTCAAACTCATCATCTTTGATAATATCACCAGGCCTTATCAAGTTAAGGGTATGTATTTAAAAATATTTATAATTTTTTCAATTTCTCAATGCACTTCCACTTTTTTAAGACATTGTTCATATCCAAAAATATCAGTAATTATCAATAATTTTACAAATCACTATACATTGATTTATCATCAATTTAAATACTACAATCTACCATATATAGTAATATATATGAGATATATTAATTTTAAATCAATTGTAATAGAGTGTTTCATCACAAGATGGAATTACTTTTAGTGTTCGGATTTAAATAAAATAGAATTAGGGTAATTTAAATGAGAATGTATAAGGATTATAGAAGATTAGAAAATATTGATGAACTTCGTATTTATGATATTAATGAAAAAGAATTATATAATCCAACACCCCTTGAATTCCATGTCGATGAAGTTCCATTTCCACAGCTCATAAGCAATATCCCAATGGATGTGAACATTTTAATACCTCATAACGATGGAAATGATTACATAATCAAATCAGCGGGAAACTTTTTACTTAATCGAGGGAATCTCCAATTGGAAGATGTGCGAGGAAGATTATTAAGCAAGATTTCACCGGTTTTTTATGAAATATTTCATGAATATCTCCATGAAGCCTACACCTCTCACGAAACCAAGGTGATACATGTATTCTATTATGGTGTAGAAAAGTTATCCAAAATTACCATTGTCAAGATTCTTTATGAAATGAACAGGATATTTGTTTTAGCAGACCACATCAACACAGACAGGGGCACTTCCGACGAATTTGAAAAAATTCAGTACGCTGAGGATAAAGTCAATATGATGGAATACTTCACACAAACCGGAAGTTACCGCAGAATTGATGGAAAATATACCTGGACACAAGGAATATATAACATCATAAATCGCCCTAGGGAAGACTATGATGATTATCACAACATTATTTTTGACCTTGCCATTCCAGAAGATAAGGAATTGATTGAAAGAATCTTAAAAATTATGGATACTGACACCAGTCATCATGAAGACCTCATCAGAATCAAAACCGAAGATGGAACCTTGAAATATCTTGAAATTAACTTATATTCTGATTTCGACGAAAATGGAAACCTAATCAGCCGTTACGGTTTATTTAACGATGTGACCCAATATTCCAAAAAATCAATGACAAAACCTGTTGACTTCCTATTGCAGGGCTTTAAAAACAGTAAGAAACTGGCTTTATTAATAGAACCGTTAAATCCCAAACATTTTGAATTTTCAGAAGGATATTATTATTTTATAAATAAAAATCCAAAAGATTATGTTCACTCCCTTGATGTTATCAACAATATCGTTGAAGAGGAAACAAAAGAACAGATTCTCAGATTAGTTGAAGGAGAATTGGACAGAATTGATGAAACATTCACATATAATGTAGATGGAGATGAAAATAATCAGAAAATCTGTGAACTGTACATTGAACGCTTTGAATTTAGTAAAAAGAATCATAGCCTCGGATTTTTAGCAGACATTACCGATGAAATGAATAAGCAGAGAGAATTGCGTGAATCTAATGAACATCAAATCGTGTTAATAAAAGAAGTTCATCACAGAGTCAAAAACAATCTGCAAATTCTTAACAGTTTTCTAAATTTAGAAAGAAGAGTATATAGCAACGAACCGGAGGTAATCATCGACCATATGCAGACACGCCTAACATCACTTGCACTATTGCATGAAAAGACCTATAATACACAGGACTTTAAAAACATTAATCTAAACGAGTTCATGCAAGACCAAGACAATCAAATTAGAGATTTAATCAGCATGAACGATAGCGTCGAATTTGAATCCAAAGTTGATGAAGACCTCAATTTAACAATTGAAGTTATCACCCCATTATTATTAATCATTGATGAGTTAACTATGAATGCCCTACAACATGCATTCCCGGATAAAACTATTACAAATAAGAAGATTACCAAGATAATAACCAGAATCGATGAAGATACTGCCCAAATGACATTCAAAGACAATGGTGTGGGCATTGAAGATCCCAAAAACATTTCTAAAAATCTGGGCTGCACAATCATTAAAAGCCTCACCAAACAATTGGACGGCAAAATTGAATTAGTGGAATATAGAAACGGAACTGAATATAAATTAACTTTCCCTCTAAAAATGGTGCATACAATACATGGCTAAGTGAATCAATTGATTTGAAATTAGAGGCCAAGAATGTTTCTCCAGACAAGTTTAAAACATCAAAGGGATTTTATTTATTCTTGTACCTCGGTTTGAATGTAAAATTTGTTTCAGATATGAAAAAAACTACCTTGACCTAGAAGTCAAGACAGTTCAACAGGAAATGTTTCCAAATCTAAAAGAAACTCTTACACTCCCATTTTAACAAATATTCAATCAAAAAAGCTAAATTACTTAGCTCCTATTAATTACATATTCTATATTATTAAATCCTAATACTTCACTAACTTTGATGTTATCCTTCGAAAAGGATTTTTCAATATCTTTCATTACTTCTCGTTTTCCTTCATCCTTCATATTTATGCTTATTTTATCACCATAGTCAATCAATAATATTTCCACATGCACTTTTTCATTGTTTGAATCAAAAATGATGTTTATTATCTTATCCAGTGATTCAATAAATGAATTATCCACATTCAAACTCTTTAAATGATTAAACATTTCAGATTTTCCATCATCATTTTTGCTTTCCAAAGTGTAATTTCTAGTTTTTTCGATTAATCCCTTTCTAATGAAAAACAGACCAGAATACTCACTATCCTTTCTTTGAACTATTCTTACATAAATGACAACAGTAACTATTGATAGAATAACCCCTAACGGGAAAGATAACCAGACACTGGTGATGCCAATGTAGGGATATAACATGTATGTAAACATTAACGGTCCTAGAAATTCTGAAATGATTGTAATGATTCCGGATTCCACAGTTCTTTCAATTCCCTCATAATAAAACAACAGCATAGTTGAAAATGCAGTAGGTACAAATGCTAATGAGTACATCCTAATCGCATTTTCCACCATTGCGTCGTTAGGCATTTGGTGAAGTTTGAAAAATATTAATAATCCATCAGGATATATTAACAGAAATACAGTGAATATCAGTGAACATGCTAATGTTATTATAAGTGAATTTCGCACAATATGACGCAGATTATAAAAATCATTTTGCGCATAATAAATAGGAACAATGGAAGATAATGTTTCGGCAAATCCCATGATTAAAATACTTATCAGTAACAATGAGATCACACATACGTTGAATATGTCCAAACCCAGTTCCCCTAAAATTCCTCCAACAATCAAATTCATGATATAGATTAATAATACATTAAAAAAGCCCATACTTGCACCAGGAAGACCTATTTTAATTATTTCAATTGTTGAGGTTATCCAAGTCCTGAATTTCAATTTGGATAAAACGAATCTGAAAGTTCTTTTTGAATCAAAATGATATTTTAAAGTACACAATAATCCGACTACATAACCTATAAACATTGCAAGTGATGCTCCTTCAACGCCCATATGAAAAACACCAAGGAACAAATAATCCAAGATTATATTGATGACATTTACCAAAATAATAACTCCTGAAGCGAAATTCGGATGTCCATCAACACGAATGAACTGACATAAAACTCCCACGATAGTCGCAATTGGGAAACTAAGGAATAAATATGAACTATATGCATTTACATATGGTAATGCTCCCTGCGGCGGATACAATAGACCAATTAGAGTATCTTTAAATAAAACACACACCAATAAAATCAGAACTGACAGAACTATTGTTGCAAGCATCGAGGTTGTGAAATAGTGATTGCTTCCATCCTCATCAAATTCCGCCTTTTTATTTAAAGCTAAAATTTGACCTCCTAATCCAAATAACCATTCAAATATTGTTATTAACAATACCAAAGGTTGCAAGACCTGTAACGCCGCTTGTGCATAGGATCCAAGGAATGTTGATACAAAACTTGAATC
>CADBHR010000141.1 GCA_902794475.1 uncultured Methanobrevibacter sp.
GTTTCAGCCCTATTATTCATGAACTGTGAGTCCGCTACTGATAATGAATTGGTACTATAGATTGCACCACCTACTTCACCAGCATGATTGCTGTTGAACTGACATCCGATGACAGTCATATTTCCTTTTGAATAGGCTGCTGCACCGGATTTCTCCGCATTGTTTGCTGTGAAATTGGAATATGAAATCACAACATCACCATCAGCACCATAGAAGGCACTGCCGTCAACTGCGGAATTATTTTCAAAGTCACAATTGGAGACTTTGCCGTTGACACCATTCCAATACAGAGCACCGCCAAGATTTGCGGAATTGTTTGTGAAATTACAGCCTGAAACTTGAGTGTCATGAGCAATTGCCTCTACAGCACCACCATACCTTGCAGAATTATCAATGAATGTACAATCTGAAATTGTATTATTGAGAGATTCATCCAAATCAATAGCACCACCATAAGTTGCAGAATTATTTATGAAACTGGAATTTGAAACATAAATCCCTTCAGTCATGTCTGCATAAATGGCACCGCCGAAATATGCATTGTTATCTGCAAAGTTACAGTTATCGATTTTAACATTATCTGAATCGACGAAAAGGGCACCACCGTCACTCTTAGCAGAGTTATTTGTGAAATTACAGTATGAAACTTGAGAATCATCACATCCGGTAAGGTCTAAAGCGCCGGAACCTTTGCCGGCAGAATTATTGGTAAAACTACAATCAAAAATACTGACATTATAACAATCTATACACGCAACGGCTCCACCGTAATAATCAGCAGAGTTATTTATGAACTTAGACCCTGAAACATTAAGATGAATACTGTCAGCACCATAAATGGCACCACCATATTTAGCGCGATTATTTATGAATAAACAATCTAAAATTTCACAATTGCTGGCGCGTTCAACTTCAATGGCACCTCCTGCACCATCAACAAGGTTATTCATGAAAATACAGTTAGAAACAGTACCGTTATGACCTGCCCATTCAACAGCACCACCATTATCCGCAACATTGTTTATAAAAGTACAGTCAGTAAGCAAACCATTATTACCAAACCAGTTGACAGCAGCTCCGGCATATGAAGCTCCATTGACAAAAGTAATATTTTTAATTGTTGCGTTGTCTGATACAATAATGAACATTCTCATCTGCTTACCATCCAATGTGAATCCTGCACCATCTAGTGTAATATTCTTAGAAACCCCTACTCCAAAAATATAAAGATCTGTAAGCGGGTTGTAGGTGTAGTTCTTATCAAGTGTCAATGTGCCGTTAGCGTTGTCGATTAATTTCTGCAATGTTGAAAAGTCATCAGTAACATTCACAATATTGATTTCAGCAGTTTCTATGGTTAAATTTGATAAGTAAGTATCTCCTATGGTCACAGGGTATGAACCTATTTTATCTGAAGTGAAATTACCTTCAAAAATCTTGATACCTATTACTGAATACATAATCGATTTTGGTATTGTTGACAAGCAAATCAAAGTCCATAACCTTAATCAAGTTATAATTATCATCCTGGAAATATAAATAAACTTCAACGGTTTCATTTAGATGTTTGTAGACAGTCCTATTTTTTAAAATGACACAAGTAACGCTTGATGTGATATCTCCACCGTATGCTGAATAGATTTGAGCCTCATCGTCATTTACAGTATTGTTTGACAAGTATAACTTATTGATTGCACCATTATAAATGGCAATTCCATCATCTGAAACGCTGTTCTCGAATTTTGAGTTTAAAATCCTGGCGTTATAATGAGAAAGGTATACTGCGCAGCAGTCATTGTCAATGAATTGGCAGCAATCAACAATTAAAGTGTCATTCTTTTTGAAACTTTCATAGAATAATGCTCCGCAATCTTCTGCACGGTTTGATTTGAAAACGGTATTGCTGACTGTAGCATTTGAATGCAAAGCCAATGCCGCAATGGATCTGTTTGCATAATTGCTGTCGAATCTACAATTGTCAATTAAAACATCCCCACTTGAAATTTCGATTGCACCGTAGTCATATGCTCCGTTTTCAACGAATTCTGTATTTCTGATTTTAGTGGTTGCAGAGTTAACCGCAACTGCTCCGCAATCCTCTGCTTCATTTGAAATGAATTTAGAATCGGCAATCACCAAATCATCACCGCTAAAGTAAATGGCCCCTCCGCATGTGGCATTGTTTGCTGTGAAGTTGGAATTGGTTGCAACAATATTGCCTTCAGCATATATGGCCCCTCCTTTTTCAGCAGTGTTGTTGATAAATATAGCGTTTTCAACATTGGTTAAATTTGCCCAAAATGCAGCATAAATGGCTCCACCTTGAGTTGCACGATTATTTATAAATTTACAATTGGAAATGTCAGATATAGCATCTATCCAAAAACTGATGGCACCTCCTTTTTCAGCAGTATTATTAATGAAAATACAGTCTGAAATATGAGCTCCCATATCGGAATCAATGGCTCCACCACCCACGGCGGAATTATTTATGAAAATACAATTGAAGGTTGTGTGGTTTGTGGATACTGAATATGCAATGGCCCCACCACTAGCGATATCAGCAATGTTGTTTGTAAAATTGCAATCTGAAGTCTGAATATCTAAACAATAATACCAGAAAACCGCACCCCCATATTCAGCAGAATTATCTGTAAAAATACAATCTGAAATTATGGAATTGTTGCAGTGGTCTGCATAAATGGCTCCTCCTTTATAACGGGCAGAATTGTTTATGAAAGTACTGTTTAAAACTTTAAAATTATTACTATCCCCAATATTAATGGCACCACCAGTACCTATAAATGATTTAGCTAAATTTCCTATAAATTTGGAATTGGAAACAACACCATTACTGCCAGTCCAGTCAATAGCTCCACCATCACTAGCGGAATTGTTTTCGAATAAGCAATCTGAAACTGTCATGTTAAATCCTCCCAAGAAGATGGCACCGCCATACTTAGCTGAATTGTTAACAAAAATACAATTTGAAATAGAACCTGTACTGTTGTCATTCCAGTAGATGGCACCACCGTTGAAGGATGATTTGGCATTGATGAATGCAATATTTCCAAGTGTTACATTACCTGATAGAACATTGAATATAGCTGCCTGGCCAATAGCATCAATTGTAAATCCTGCACCATCTATTGTGATATCATTATTAATCATAATGCCTTCATCAAAGTCAACGTCAGTGAGAGGGTTGAAGGTGTAGTTCTTATCAAGTGTCAATGTGCCGTTGGCATTGTCAATCAATTTCTGCAATGTTGAGAAGTCATCGGTGACATTCACAATATTGATTTCAGCAGTTTTTATAGTTAAATTTGATAAGCTAACATCTGATACGGTCACAAGATATGATTCCAGTTCATCTGAAGTGAAATTGCCCATATAAACCTGATACATATCATTAAATGCATAACTGATTTTGGTATTGTTGACAAGCAAATCAAAATCACTAACCTGTATCAGGTTATCATTATCATCAATGAAATATAAATAAACCTCAAAGGTTTCATTTAGATGTTTATAGACAGTTCTATTACCTAAAATGACACATGTAACATTGGATGTGATATCTCCGCCGTATGCTGAATATATTTGAGCCTCATATTTATTTACGGTATTGTTTGACAAGTATAACTTATTGATTACACTATTATAAATTGCAATTCCATCATCAGAAACGCTATTTTCGAATTTTGAGTTTAAAATCTTAGCGTTATACGAATTAAGGTATACGCCACTGCAGTTATTGTCAATGAATTGACAGCCATCAACTATTAGAGTATCCTTCTTAGTGAAACTTTCATAGAATAATGCTCCACACTCTCTTGCACGATTTGCTTTGAAAATGGTATTGTTGACTGTAGCATTTGCACCCAAGGATAATGCTGCAACGGATCTGTTTGCATAATTGCTGTCGAATGTACAATTCTCAATTAAAGAGTTGCCCTCGTAAACCCCCATTGCACCATAATAATATGCTCTGTTGCCAGTGAATTCTGTATTTATGATTTCAGCAGTTAAGGATTCAATAACAACTGCTCCGCAATCCTCTGCTTCATTTGAAATGAATTTTGAATCGGCGATAAATAAATCATCACCGTCAAAGTAAATGGCTCCCCCATCGGAATATTCGCCATTTGCAATATTATTTGAGAAGATGCCTGCGCCAACAGTTAAATTACTGTCATTACAATAAACTGCCCCTCCTCGTGAGGCTTTGTTTGCTGTGAAGTTGGAATATTCTATATAACATTCAGCAGCACTAGCGATTGCTCCACCATATATTGCTTCATTGTCTTTGAATGTTGAATCATATACTTCAATATATGTAAAATCAACGGCCCCACCGGAAAATGCGGAGTTGTTGATGAAATTGGAGTCATAAACATAGCCTTCATGTCCATAAACTGCACCTCCACTTTGAGTGAAAGTTTCATCGCCCCAAGTGAAGTTACCGAATCCCACATGGTGGTTGGTGAAATTTGAATTAACTATGTCAACACACGCAGAATATACTGCTCCGGCAGAGTTTGCATAGTTGCTGTCAAATGTTGAGTTAACGATTTCAGAATAGTCTATGGAAAATATTGCACCTCCGATAGTTGCATTATTTTCACTGAATCTGGAAGTTGCAAGATTTAATTCAGCAAAAGCATATATTGCACCACCCAAATCTGCATCATTACTTACAAAACTACAATTAGAAAGCTTACCAGTTTTATTCCAGAATATAGCTCCACCATTATCCGCAAGGTTATTTTCAAAACTGCAATCGAAAACATTACCGTTTACAGTGTTCCAATATAAAGCACCACCAGAACTTGCAGAATTATTTATGAAACTATTACTATAAACAGCAGTATTACTTGCATCTAACCAGGATATGGCACCACCATTATCAGCAAGATTGTCTGTGAAGTTACAATTATAAATTTTTTCATTTTTAGAGCCTGCTGAAATAATTGCACCACCATTCATGGCGGAATTGCCTACAAAACTACAATTATAAATCTCAGGATTGCTAACATAAACCAAATAAATTGCACCGCCCAAATCATGAGCATAATTATTCTCAAAAATACAATTGGAAATTACAGAATCACTACATCGATATAAGTGAATAGCTCCACCACCTCTTGTGCTTGCAGTGTTATTTCGGAAAATACAATCTGAAATTTGAGTATTATAACCTCCACTGCTGATAGCTGCACCAGAGAAATCAGCATCATTATTTATGAAAGTGGAACCTGAAACCTTAAAATAACTGCCATAAGACTCCAAAACACTAGATGATCCGGCTGTGTTATTTATGAAAGTACAATTAATAACCATACCTCTGTTACCATACCATACTGCAGCAGAACCTGATAAAGCCTGATTATTTGAAAAACTGCAAGCGATAATCTTACCATCGTTGCCATCCCAATATATGGCTCCACCATAACTTCTAAATTTAGCATTGATGAATGTGATATTTGTTAATGTTACCCCATCTGAATGAACAT
>CADBHR010000142.1 GCA_902794475.1 uncultured Methanobrevibacter sp.
CAGGGATTTATAGTGATAATACTCACACAGTTAATGCTGATTCCAGTTACGCTCACAGCAATTATATATGAAATAGCATTGATTGATGGGACTTATGCGATATTCTTCCTGTCATTTGTTGGCGTTATTGCCCTGCTTGTAATTTTTAGAATGAAACAAATTGTAAAAATATTTTTCAGAGCTAAAAAGACATATGGGAAGTTAAACCTGATGTTTCTGTCTAAAATCACTGATATTGCCTGCAGGATTCCATTTAAAAAACAGGAGTATGAAGCTGAATTTGAAAAGGCATGTGAGAATTCCTATGATAAAAACGTTAAGTATATCTTAAGTCAGTATTACCTCGGGCCGGTATTATTGTGGGGTTTATATACTATTGTTCTGATTACATTCGCAATGATTAATTCCGGATACAGCATTGGCTTTGAAACCGACAGCATAATTGATTCATTTATTATTCTGATATATGTCGCCTACTTCGTTTCTACCTTGACATTTGTTCCAGCGTTAATTGATAGGTGGCCACGTGCATATGCCACTTCCGTGCGTTTAGAGGAAGTCCTGAATATTGAAGATAAAATCATAAAATCTGATAACGCAACTGATAATCCAAAAGAAATAGAAATTGTTGAGGAAGATATTGATTGTGGGGATAAGGGCATATGGGCTGAAAGAAAGGACCTCATTCAAAAATTCCGCAGAATATTGAAAGACGATAAGGCCAAAACAATAATATCAATGATTTTACTTACCGCATCTACATTGTGTATGGTTTATGCTCCTAAAGTTGCAGGAAAGACGGTTGATTTATTGGGTTCTAATGTGAATTCATCTAACGATGTTGCCATCTACACTAATCTTGCCTTGTTGCTGGTATTATATTCTGTAGGGTATCTGTTTAAGTTGCCTCCAAAGAGAATCATGGGAGTTATCGGTGAAAAGGTTGCCTATAATTTAAGAATGAAATTATTTGACAAGATTGACCTTATCGGTTCAGGGTTCATTCAGGAAAATTCAAAGGGTCAGATTCTATCCAGATTGAATAATGACGTGATGAACATCAGGGAGTTCGTCTCTTCCCGCATTTCTGAAATTTTTGCGCAAATCATATCGATAGTCCTTGTAGCGGTATTGATGTTGATGACAGATGTTAGATTAAGCTTGATATATCTGGTTATATTACCGGTTTATGCCATCTGCTTTTATATATGTGACGTTAAATCTAGAGCCCATTATGATGGTCATCAAAAGCAGTTGGGCCGATTGATGAGCTATTTTGAAAGAGGCCTGTCAAATCGCCATTCATTCCATGAAAAAGGGTTTAAAAAAATCAATAAAACTGTAATTGACAATTATATAAAATCCAGAAACATCACTAATTTTATGGAGCCTATTACAACATTCTTAACAAATGTAAGTAATATAACTGTTTATATTGCAGGGGTTTACCTTTTATCAGTAAATGAGATACAGCTGGGAACCCTATTGGCGATTATTATGTATGGGCAATTAATGACAAAACCGATTAAGAAACTAAGCACTTCAATGGCTTCTATTGAAACTGCATTTTCAAGCATCAAAAGGTTATTCGCGATTATTGACTATCAAAAAGATTAATTAATTTCATGTGTGATTTTTACATGCAAACATGTTTGTTCGGGTTTCAATCAAGATTTAGGAGTTGCCAGATTCTCCATACGGATTTCTCTTTTTATTTTTTCAGATATGTTTTCCCTATTTTCATTATCATCCTAAATAATGAATGAGTTAATGTTTTAATCAAGTGTAATTTTTCTATTTTTAATCTAATTCACTTTAACGGCAAGGTTTTCAGATTTGAATTCTGGTTTGTGGCCTTGATATATATGAAAGGGTTCGTAAAGTAAGTTTTGAATTCGTGATGGTGAGTGTTAAAGTGCTTATGGAAATTCATTGGCTATCTCATGGTACTTGTCGCTGACAATGGCTACAAAGTCTTTTATCTATTTCCTCTCCGTTCTTTAACGTTGCATAGTTTCGAATATTTCCCTCTCAAAGATACGTCGGGCATACTTGACATGACGGCAATGTTGCAATGGGTTTGTAAACTGGCCTAAAAAAATCTGATTTTTAAATTTCACTGGGTTTTCACCCCTTATAATAAGATACATATATATTGTTTCGACGATAAAAATTATATTGTATAATTAATTGAAAAATATGTTACTATTTTTTCTTTAGAATTGAACATTATATTTATCAAGCATGAAAAGCATATTTTTTCATAAAATGGAGATTAAATATGAAGATTAAAAAAAGAATAATCTTGCTGACGCTTGTCATTTTTCTATTGAGCCTCGCAAATGCATATGCGAGTGAAATGGATGACATACTGGCAAGTGAAGATGCAAGTCAAATCGAGGTGTCCTCAACAGTTGAGGATACTCTACAGGCAAGCGAAACGCTTGAACAAACAGATGATAATGGAGCTGAGCTGAAATCAACCGATGAGGATGAGCTCTCAAGCTCAGGGGAATTTGGCGAGCTTCAAAAACTGATTGATGACGCTTCAGACAAAAGCACAATCAATCTGGAACGCAATTACACCTACACTATAGGTGTAGACAATATAACTGAAGGAATAATCATAAGCAAGAACTTAACAATCAACGGTAACGGATTTGCAATAGACGCACAGGGCAAGTCAAGAATATTAAATATTAAAAACGGCACAAATGTTGTCTTGAACAATATCATATTCACAAACGGATACGTTAAGGGCTATGGTGGAGCCATCCTTGCAAATGGTACTGTGAATATTGTTGGATCCACTTTCACCAACAACACTGCAGCCGGTGTAGATGGCTTTGGTGGTGCAGTTTACTTCAATGGTTATGGAGAACTCGTAAACTGTAATTTCACAGACAACACTGCACGCAATGATGGCGGTGCAGTTTACTTTAATGCTAAGGGTAGCGTGGAAAACTGTAATTTCAAAGCTAACGCAGCACAGGCAGATGGTGGTGCAGTTTACTTCGATACTTCCGGCACTGTTGAAAATTGTAATTTTTCAGCCAACAATGCAACAAGTTATGGCAGTGCTGTCAGGATGAGTTCAGGTAGTGTGTCAAATTCTAATTTTACAAACAACATGGGAGATCATGGTGCTGTCAACCTGGGTTCAGGTAATGTGGATAATTGTAATTTTGTGAATAATACCGCTTCTAATGATGGTGGTGCAGTTTACATCTATAAAAATGGTGCCGTGTCAAATTGTAATTTCACAAACAACACTGCAAAAAATGGTAATGCAATTTTTATCAGTAAAGGCAACATTTCCGGCTGTGACTTTAGGAATAATTATATAAGTGAAGGCGCAATTCATTCAGTGACTGGAAATGTTACTTTGTCTAATAATATTTTGGATGTTAATGATGTTATGCAGAGTAATAATTTCACATATGTTCAAAATTTAATAGACAAGGCCGATAGTGGGGATACAATCTTTATAGATGAATCATATTATGGTTTTGGAATACCAATCAGAATTACAAAAAGTTTAACATTAATTGGAACAAATAATGCAACATTAGATGCAAGAAAACTATCAAAAATATTTTATATAACTGCAGACAATGTTACACTTAAAAACATGTGCTTCACGAACGGATACTCACAAAACGGAGGCGCAGTTTACTTCAATAGAACTGGTATTGTTGAAAATTGTAATTTCATAAACAACACCGCAAATGAGGATGGCGGTGCAGTCTACTTCAATTGTTCCGGCACTGTTGAAAATTGTAATTTTACCAACAACAGGGCAAATTACGCTTGGGGCGGTGCAGTTTTCTTCTTGGACCAAGGTAATGTGAAAAACTGTAATTTTATCAACAACACTGCTTCTGAATTGGGTGGTGCAGTTTACTTTGTTGGTAATGGTGAAGTGATAAATTGTAATTTTACTAACAACAGTGTTTCTATAGATGGTGGTGCCGTTTTCTTTAATGAAAATGCTACTGGTAATGTGACATATTGTAATTTTATTAACAATACTGCTTCTGTAGATGGTGGTGCAGTTTGCTTCTGGAGTATCGGTAATGTGGCATTTTGCGGATAATTCTGCTTCTCATGGTGGTGCTGTCAACTTAGGTTCAGGTAATGTGGCAAATTGTAATTTTATTAACAATACTGCTTCTGAAGAGGGTGGTGCAGTTTACTTCGCTGATAATAGTGAAGTGACAAATTGTATTTTCACCAATAACACTGCAGACTATGGTGGTGCGGTTTACATTTTTGGCACTGGTGAAGTGAGGGATTGTGTTTTTATTAATAACACTGGTTTTGAATTTGCTGGTGCT
>CADBHR010000143.1 GCA_902794475.1 uncultured Methanobrevibacter sp.
TCTTAACTTAGCATTTATTGGACACGTTGACCACGGAAAATCCACTTTAGTTGGACACTTATTATTAAAAGCTGGTGCAATCGCTGAACAACAATTAGACGACGGAGAAAACAAATTCAGATTTGTTATGGACAAATTAGGAGAAGAAAGAGAAAGAGGAGTAACTATCGACTTAGCTCACCAAAAATTCTCCACCAAAAAATACGACTACACTGTAGTAGATTGTCCTGGACACAGAGACTTCGTTAAAAACATGATCACTGGTGCTTCCCAAGCTGACGCTGGTGTTTTAGTAGTTGCAGCAGACGACGGTGTAATGCCTCAAACTAAAGAACACGTGTTCTTATCAAAAACTTTAGGTATCAACCAATTAATCGTTGCAATCAACAAAATCGACTTAGTTGATTACTCAGAAGACAAATACAACGAATTAAAAGAAGAAGTTTCAAACTTAATCAAAACCGTAGGTTTCAACCCTGCTGACGTACCTTTCATCCCATTATCTGCATTTGAAGGGGACAACATTAACGATGCATCTCCAAACACTCCATGGTACAAAGGAGACAACTTAATTGATGCATTAGACAAATTAACTCCACCTGAAAAACCTACTGACTTACCTTTAAGAATCCCTATCCAAGATGTTTACTCCATCACTGGTGTAGGAACCGTACCTGTAGGTAGAGTAGAAACTGGTGTAATGAAAAAAGGTGAAAACGTTATCTTTGAACCAGCTGGAGCTTCCGGAGAAGTTAAATCTATCGAAATGCACCACGAACAATTTGAAATTGCTGAACCTGGTGACAACATCGGATTCAACGTAAGAGGTGTAGGTAAAAACGATATCAGAAGAGGAGACGTAGCTGGACACACTGATGCTGCTCCTACCGTAGCAAAAGAATTCGATGCACAAATCGTTGTTTTACAACACCCTGGTGTAATCACCGTTGGATACACTCCTGTATTCCACTGTCACACCTCTCAAGTAGCATGTACTTTCTTAGAATTATCTAAAAAATTAAACCCTGCTACTGGTGCTGTTGACGAAGAAAACCCTGACTTCTTAAAAACTGGTAACCTACCAAACCAATGTGTCTCGAAAACGCAAAAGAAATCCCACAAATGGGTAGATTTGCTATCAGAGATATGGGTCAAACTGTTGCAGCAGGTTTATGTCTTAACATTACCGCAGCAAAATAAGTTTGTAAACAATAATTAGAAAGTAATTTTTTACTTTCTTTCTTTTTGTTTTTTGGAGGAGAATAAATGAATCAAGCAAGAATTAAACTTACTGGAACAGACCCAGAAAAATTAGCATACGTATGCGATCAACTTAAAAAAATTGCTGAAAGAACTGGTGTCGACTTATCTGGTCCTATTCCTTTACCAACTAAAAAATTAGTTGTACCAACAAGAAAATCTCCTGATGGAGAAGGTAAAGCTTCTTGGGAAAAATGGGAACTCAGAATTCATAAACGTTTAATCGGTATTGGAGCTGATGAACGTGCTATGAGACAAGTCATGAAAGTAAATGTTCCTGATAATGTAAGTATTGAAATTGAACTTAAAGGATAAATATTTAGAATCCTTCTAAATATTCCTTTTCACATGCCGAGATAGTCTAGTCTGGTAAGGCGCAGGACTTGAAATCCTGTGAGGTCACCCTCGCCTGGGTTCAAATCCCAGTCTCGGCGTTTATTTTTATATCTATTTTTTAAAAAAAGTTTTTAACTTAGTATCTAATTCTTCAAGATTGGATACTATATCATTTTTATTTAATTCATCTATTTTTGGTCTTTGTATCATCACAACTGCAACATCCTTTTCATTTGCAGCCTGGATTTTTTCAATGACTCCACCTATATCGCCGCTTTCCTTTGTAATCATTACGCCTGCATCATACTTTTCAATCAGCTCAAGGTTTTCCTCCAAACTGGCGGCACCTTTCATCGGAATGATGTGTGACGGATCAACACCCAGCATTTCACATTTTTCAATGGAGCTTTCCACCTTCAGTATTCTTGGGTAGAACCTGCCGACGTCAACATATTTCAGGATGTCTTCCATGGTGTTGGCTCCTGCAAAATGCAGCACGTTTCCTTGATTGAATTTGTTTTCAATCAATTTTCCCGCTTCGTCAAATGAATCTGCATAATGGATATGTGATGTGTCCATGTTTTCAAGGTTGGTGGTAGGTCTCTCAAAGCGGATATAGGGCATTTCCAGTTCACTTGCAATGCTTGCACTGGTCTGTGTGATATGGGCTGCGAAGGGGTGTGTGGCATCAATCAGCAAATCAAAATTTTCCTTTTTGATTATGTCAATGATTTCGTCTTTCAGCAGAGGCCGGGCAATCACCTCATCGCTTCCGGCTTCCCTTGCAAGTCTTGCTCCATATTCTGTTGTGGTGGTGGTAAGGATATGATAATCATAATTTTTTTTGACATGCTCGATAATGTTTGTTGAGTCTTTTGTTCCGCCGAGTAACAGTATCTTCATTTTATCACTTTTTTCATTATTTTTTCAGCAATGATTATTGTAAATGCAACGATAATGATTAACAGCCAGTCAACCAATGAGATAGATGTGGTTCTGAATATGACCTGCAGCTGCGGCAGGTATATGATTAACAATTGAAGTATGAATGACAAGACAATGGCTGCATAAAGGTAAGTGCTCGGCTTGTCTGAATTTGCTTTTCTGTTGTATGCATTGAACAGCTGATACATTACGAACAGTGTAAATGCAATGGTCATAGCTTTGCTTTCGCTTGAATTTATGCTCAGCTGATAGCTGAATACTGCGATTGTTCCTATTGCCATTACGATGCCGGATATCAATATTTCGACCAGTGTCTTTTTGGTGAGAATGTCTCCGGTTTCTGGAGGGCGATGCATCAGATCCTTTTCTGCACCTTCAATCCCTAATGTTTGTGCCGGAGGACCGTCCATTACAATATTAAGCCATAATAACTGCACCGGATTGAATGGAAGGGGCAGGCTAAGCAGTGATGTTCCGATAATTGTAAGTATTGCTCCGACATTTGTTGAAACTTGGAACTTGACGAACCTTTTGATGTTGTCATATATCTTACGACCTTCCTTGACAGCCTTTACAATGGTTGCAAAGTCGTTGTTTTCCAGAATCATGTCTGCTGATTCCTTTGCAACATCGGTACCGTCACCCATTGCAACTCCAATTGATGCTTTTTTAAGCGCTGGAGCATCGTTTACGCCGTCACCGGTCATTGCAACAATGTTATCTGAACTTTTAAGGGCTTCAACGATTCTCATTTTCTGTTTTGGCTTTACCCTTGCATACACTTGGATGTCATCCGCAATGGTCAGGTACTCTTCGGTTGTGAGTTTTTCCAGTTCATCTCCGGTTATTGTCCTTCCTGTTGTAAGGATTCCGAGATTTCTTGCAATTGAGCAGGCTGTCTTTTCATGATCTCCTGTAATCATCTTTACCTTGATTCCTGCTTTCAGACAATCGCTTACGGCCTTTTTGGCATCTTTTTTCGGAGGGTCGGCCAGTCCGAGAAGTCCTGTGAAAGTCAGATTTTCCTCAGGGTCATTTTCATCTTCAGTCTTGTATGCAAATCCGATTACCCTCAGGCCATGGACACTCATTTCATCAATTTTTTTAATTATAATTTCCTTGCTTTTAGCATCAATTATTTTAATACTTCCATCATAATCTATGTGTTTGCACTTGTCTAAAATTATTTCTGGAGCACCTTTTGTAAAAACAATATTCTTTTCACCGTTTAGGCTATGTATAGTAGTCATCATTTTACGATTGCTGTCAAGAGGTATTTCATCAACTCTTTTCCAGTCGCTTTTATGATTTTGGCAGAATTTCAGAATCCCTCCATCAGTCTGGTCGCCTATAGCTTCTCCGTTTGAGATGGTGGCGTTGTTGCATAGTTTTCCAATTTCCAGTGTTCTGTCTTCATTGGTAAAATAAGATTCAACAACGGTCATTTTGTTTTCGGTCAGTGTACCGGTTTTGTCACTGCAGATGATTGTACATGATCCTAATGTTTCAACAGAAAGCAGCCTTTTGACGATTGCATGGGATTTGGCCATCTCGGACATGCCTAATGCAAGTGTCAATGTCAAAACGGCAGGCAACCCTTCAGGAATTGCGGCAACGGCAAGCGATACTGCAGTCATGAATGTCTCGACAAGCGGAATTCCTTTGAACAGTTCCAAAACAAAGATGGCAATACACACGGCAATTGCAATTAGTGAAAGTGTCTTTCCAAGCCTTCCCACTTTTGCCTTCAATGGGGTGTCCTCGTCATCCTCCTGAACAACTTCTGCAATCTCGCCGACTTGAGTTTTCATTCCGATGGCTTTGACAACGCCCATTGCATTTCCGGAAAGGATATTGCAGTCCATATAGACTTCATCTTCAATTTCCTTTTTGACAGCTTCGGATTCTCCGGTCAGGGATGATTCATCACAGGTCAGGTTATTTGCTTCAACCAATATCAAATCTGCCGGTATCTTGTCTCCCTCTTCAAGTATTACAATGTCTCCGATTGTCAGCTCCTCGGAATTTATCTGCTCGATTCTGTTTTCCCTTTTGACCACTGCAGTTTTAACAATCAGATTCTTTAGGCTTTCAACTGCCTTTTGTGAGCGGTATTCCTGAATGAAACCCATGATGACATTCAAAAGAACTGCAAGCATGATTACGCAGGCATCAATGACGTCCCCAATCGCATAGGCCGCAACGGCCGCAACTATAAGCAGGCCTATCAGAATATCAACAAATTGGATTAGGAACAGTTTGATTAATGGTGTCGGCTTTTTCTCTTCAATCTTGTTCAGACCATGCTCCTTTTGCCTTTCAAGGACTTCCTGTTTGCTGAGCCCCTCTGCTGATGTGTCAAATTGCGATAGAACGTTTTCCATTACATCACCTTAAAGTGTAAAAACTTGCCTTTTTGAAATTTTTTAATTTCATTTTAGCGTTGCCGGTATTTAAATCTTCGTTTGTCAACGGTGGCTGAAGTTCGCTTGGTGGTCTTATTGAATAGATGATGTCTCTATCTTTGTATAAATCCATATTTGGATTTGTAATATCGTCCTTTATGACCGTTTCATCTTTTGGAGCAATGTCCGTTTTAATCAAATCTATATTATCTTTTGAAGCCAGATAATCTGCGATTCTGTCAAACTTTCCCACTGCAATTTCGGCAATTTTGACATTTTTGTTTTCAGTTTCGCTTAAGATGTACTCGGCAAAATCATCCCACATTTTAAATCCTCAATTTAATATTTGGTCATCAAAACTATTAAATACATTGATTTTTAAATTTTAATTTGCTATGCTT
>CADBHR010000144.1 GCA_902794475.1 uncultured Methanobrevibacter sp.
GTTGGTTCTAAGTGAGCAATGTTACATCTTCTGTTTTTAACTGCTTCACCAACAACTTCTACAAAGTTTTCATCGATAATTTCAACGATTGCACATTTTTCGCCAGCTTCTCTACCGGCGATTTTAACACATACTCTACCTACTTCAATTGATGCCATTTATATCACCTTTAATGTTTGAATAATGATTTCTGATACTTTTTCAGGATTGAAAGTACCAGTATTTATAATTATGTCATAGATGTCCATATTTGAAATGTCAATGTTATGGATTTCCATGTATCTCAAGGCTTCGCTTTTTTCACGAGTTATAATCTCTTTTTTGGCCACATCAACAGACTTATCCTCTCTTTCGGAAATTCTTTTTGATCGAACATCAAAAGGTGTTACCAACCAAACTCTCAAATCAGCATTATCAACAAAATATGCTGACAGTCTTCCTTCAACAATCAGATTTTCTGCTTCTTTAGCCTTTTCAGCTTGCCTTTTATCAATTTCTTTATCTATATCATCATTACCTTCAGCAAACTCACTGAATTCAAGAACACTCATTCCCCTTTCTGCAGCCATTTCCCTAAAGACAAAACCTGCAGAGATATATGGAATATCCAGCTTTTCTGAGAGACCCTCAGCAGTTGTTGTTGTTCCAGTTCCAGCCAATCCGCCGACAGTAATTATCATTATTTTCTAGCCTCGTTTTTGAAATGTTTACGAGCACAGCTTGAACATAAGTAACCGCCGAATGGACGGTTAGGTCTTTTAGCTGTTTTTGATAATTTTCCAATTTCATATGGACGTCCACGAGGAACTCCATGTAACACTTTACCACATTCAGCACAAACATGCTTAGATGGTTTTTTCTTTTTATATCTTAAAACATTGTCCCCACCAGGGGTGTTTTTGTGAGTTCTTTTATATGATCTTGATCTAAACCTATTTGCAGGCATTTAATCACCTTAAATAATTTTAATAATAATTGTGTAATAGCGTATTCAAAATAGAATATTATAATATATTCTTTTCATCATTAATAAATGTATGGTAAAAGGGTTAATTTAGAACCCTTGTTTAAATCCTAAGAATTTTCTTAGTATCTGACTCATACCGAAGGTACAAATCATATACCATAACAACCATCCAATACCATATGGAATAGTAGCTTTTCCACCATAAAGGAAACCGCCAATGAAATGCCAAAATGGAGTTAAAGTAACCCAGTAAACAGATGGAGGCAAGTGAATAACTAATCCGCTAATGACAGAAGATCTCATCCAGAAGAATATTAGAATAATTGGAACAAATGTTACAATCATAGGTTTGAATGAGTTGGTCATCATTTTACTTTGGTCTTGCATCATTTCACTCTGTCTAGCTTGAAGTTCAGCAACTTTCTTTCCGTCTCCTTTTTTCTGAGCTTCTCTCAACTCGCTTGTTAACTTTTTACTTCTTGCTTGGATTTCATTCATTTCATCTTGGTCAACTAAATATTTATTTGCTATAGTTGTAATTAATGAAACAATAAATGCAATAATTAATACTGTTAAAGCAGGATTAGTTGGATTTGGATCCAATGCTAAAATCGGATTAAAAACTGAATTTAATGCTCCTAAAATAATTCCCCATGGGTCAGGCATAAAAAAACACCTCTATAAATTTAAAACATTTACCAATTTTTTAACGTTAGAATCTAAATGATTGTCATGATTTTCAACAATTTTGACAGTAGCTCCTGTCAATGTAGCATAAGCCATTGAAGTGGCCCTGTTCATTTGTTGATGTAAGTCAATTTCCTTAACTTTTTGAAGGTCCCTTTCACGAGTATCATCATTTAATCTTCTATAAATAATTTCATCAGGATTTGCTTCAACTAAAATAAATTGGTCAGGTTGCAATTGTTCTAACACCCATATTGGTAAACCTGGTAAAAACCCGGCAGGAGTGTTGATAGTACAGTGAGTGTCGACAATGACATTGTCACTTTCAGACCTTGATTTGATTTCAGCTGCTGCTTTGGCTTGAATATCTTTCTGAGTTTCAGCAGGCAATTTCCTTAACTCATCCCTATGAGATACAATTTCATCTTTAATTGCAATCTCAGTCATTATATCCCCATAATTTAAATGGACATAATCAACTTCTTCTAAAGCTTTATTCAATAAAGTTGTACTTCCAGAACCTGGAATCCCTGTTAATACTACTAATTTCACTTTAATCCCTCACTTTTAAAAGAGAAATATAAGAGAAGATTTAATCTCCTCCTAAAACTTTCCTGAGAATAGGATTTGCTGACATGAGTTGTTCTTCAGCCATTTCTTCGTATAACTTATGAAGAATACCAACGGTAAGCAATACTCCAGTACCTCCACCTAAAGCACCGGTTAAATCCGCAAGGAAAGCAATTAAACCTACATAAACACCACTTATAATGGTAAGTGCAGGAATATATTTTTTCAAAATTTTATATAATTGACGTTTACTACTTCTGAAACCCGGTATCTGAATACCTGAATTGTAAAGTTGTTCAGAAATCTTTTTAGCATTCAAACCACTGATTTCAACCCATAAGTATGAGAAGAGTATACAGCATGCAATAAAGAATATCGCATATACCAGCACATGTATCGGTTCTGATATAAACATGTGCAGTTTAGGTGTTGACAATAACCATGCAACTCCATCAACCGCCTTACCCTTATCCAGATGTCCAAGAATAGGGAAACCGATTTTTTGGAAAACATTTGCAAACAATGTTACGTTTACAAGCAATGCACTTGTTAAAATTACCGGCATGTTACTTGAGTAAACGAATTTTAATGGGTATTTACCAACAGATCCTCTGATTCTTCCGTGTCCTCTTACACTACCGTGAGATATAGGAATTTCCACTCTCATAGCTTCTCCATAAAGAACAACTGCAAATACAATGATAGTTGCAATCAATGGAATTAAATTATAAAAGTTTGGCATTCCCATAGTGGCTTCTTGGATGAATTTTGGAATGATACCTGCAAGCAAACCGTCTTGTCCTGGTAAAATACTGAATGTACCTACCATAATTTGTTGACATACACCGGCAGCAATGAACAAACCAATACCACTTCCGAATCCCCATTTAGATACAACTTCATCAAGGTAAATAATAACCAATGCGCCTAAAACAAGTTGCAAGATTAATAATCCAGTATATGAACCATCAATAGGGACTATATTTCCAGTAAGCACTAAAACACTTGCTTCAAAAATTGTGAACACAATAGATAATACTTTTTGAGTAGCTTGGAAATGAGACTTATCCTTATGGGATGAAAGATCCAAATCCAAAAGATTTGAACCTACTAATAATTGCAAAACAATAGAAGCAGTAACGATTGGACCAATTCCTAAAGTAAGAATGGAACCGAAACTTCCAGCCATGACCGCCCTTAATGCAGCGAAACTGTCATAAGAACCTGGAGATACACCATATAACGGAATTTGAGTTAAGAAAAAGTATAATACCAAGATAAGAGCTGTCCATTTGAGTTTTTCATTAAATTCTTCTCTGTGAACTGGAGATTTGACTTCAGGAATAAATTTAAATATTGGCTCTAAAACTTCTAATGATGACATTTTATCCCCTTATCAAAAGGAATAAAGCTATAATAGTATAGCTTCTCCTCCTAATTCTTCAATTTTTTCAATTGCAGATGCTGAGAATTGAGGTGCTGAAATTTTATAAGCTTTAGTAATTTTACCTTTTGCTAAAACTTTGTCATAACCTAATTCAGTCACATCTATTACAATAGCATCTCCTTCTTTGGATGCTTTGCCTTGTGCTATTAATTTATCAGCCTGTTCTTCTAAATAACTTAAATTAACAGTGCTGATTTTTTTAATCATTTTTTGAGGTCTTTTGAAACCATGTTTTCCGAAGTGGTCAGGGTCGTGGATTACAGTCCAGGTCCAGTGTTGTTTACCCATACCTGCTTTACCTTTTCCACCTTTGTTACCTGCACCTCTACGTTTTTTGGTACATCCTCCACCGTTGGATCTA
>CADBHR010000145.1 GCA_902794475.1 uncultured Methanobrevibacter sp.
CAAAAATGATGATTTCCTGCGAATATTTAGGGTGAGCGCAAATAATGTGACATTCAAAAATATCAGATTTGCCTTTGTCAAATCAGAAAAAGGAGGAGCAATCCATAATTCCTCCGATTCGGTTCATATTGAAGGGTGTGAATTCCTACATTGCCAAGCGAGAAATTCCGGCGGTGCAATATGCAGCCTCAAAGGTGCAGTTGACATTCGAAACTGCCTATTCAAGCATTGCTATTCACAGGGCCCTGGCGGGGCCATTTATACGGAAAAGGGCACTATTGTGATGTCTGACTGTGAATTCATGTCAAATTCATCTCATGGAAGCGGTGGTGTGGCCTATAGTGAATGTGGAAAACTGCTTGCTGAAAATTCGCAATTCAAATCAAACAAATCGCCCAGGGGAGGGGTCTTCAGCTGCGCAGAGGGCAATTTTGAAAACTGCATTTTTGAGGGCAATTACTCCAAGTTTGGCGGAGCGGTTATTTCGGATTGGTCGCATGATTCTCCTTCAGAGGGCTTTACTTTTAAGGGATGTGAATTTTGTGATAATTCAGTGGATTATGAATTGGTCCATTCATCATTTGATGCAGGCAAAATCCATTTTGAAAACTGTAATATTTCGGAGGAATTGTTTGAATCCGAATATGTCCAAAATAAGACTTTAAAAAAGTTATGAAATGAAATTTATTGATTTATAAGTGGGATAATGGGAAATTATTTATACAAATATCAGATAACTTATTAATATGGATAAAAGGTCTGCTATTTTCATCATAGTCAGTTTTATAATTTTAATAGTAATGTTCCATTTCATTGGAATTGAAAATGTTTTGGATGCTTTAAAGACAGCCAACTTAAGTTTAATAGCTTTGGCTATTCTCATCCAGGTATTCACTTATTTTTTATACACTCTGCGTTGGAAACTGGTCAATGATGCGGTAAATATCAAGGTCAGCTTCAGAAGGCTGTTTCCTATGATGATGGTAGGACTTGCGGTTAACAACATCACTCCTTCAGGTCGTGGAGGTGGAGAACCTGTCAGGGCTTATATTTTATCTAAGGAAGAGGGTTATGATTTGAAAGATACCTTTGCAGGTGTTGTGGCTGATAGGGTTTTGGATACATTTCCTTTCATTGTTCTTGCAGCAATAACAATTGTGGCAATGCTTTTGTACTTTGAGATTCCCACCTGGCTGGTTGTTGTTTTGGTATTGTCCGTAATAGGCATTCTTGTGGTTTTGGGAATTCTTGTCTATTTATGTATAAATCAGAATTTTGGAAACGCCCTTGAAAAATTCATTTTCAGAATAGTCAGCAGATTCTATAAAAAAAGTTCTGAAGATCTGGAAAAAAAGATTCATGACAATATCTTCGGTTTTCAGAAAACCATGTCTTTGCTGATTTTAAACAGAAAGCTTTTGTATTACACTGTTCCTTTGTCCTTTTTGATTTGGATTTTTGAGATTTTAAGGGTATATGTCGTATTTTTGGCATTTGGAGCCTCTTTGAATGTGATTGTCATCGGTGAGGTATTCATTATCGCTTCTCTTGTCGGCATGATTCCACTTCTTCCTGGCGGTCTTGGGGCTGTTGATGGTGTTATGATTGGTTTTTATTCAAAAGCGGGCATTTCACTTTCACTTGCAGGGCCTGTAACATTGATTGAAAGATTGATTTCATTCTGGATGGCTACAATTATAGGTCTGGTAATTCTGCCTTATTACGGTTCATCCGTTTTGGAAAAGATATCTCTGCGTTCATCAGCTGAACAGCTTGATGAGTCCACAAGTGATGAAGATTAATTTTTCATAATTGAAATAGTAAGTGAAACTGGACTTTTGTGATATATTTTTTTGAATCGCATGCATGCAAAAAATTAATTACTATTATCAGTAAATAGTTGTTCATGAACATTAAAGCACCAATAATAATGGAGTTAATTTTCATCGTTATTTCCGTTTTGGTATATATTACAACTTCCAACACATTTTTCATATTCAATTTCCTCTATATCGGAACTGCAATAGCTGTTGGACTGTTCATGATGGCTAAAAATTACAGATACGCAAGAAACCTGATCATGCTTGCAGTTGGATGTTACCTGTTTTTTTATGTTGGCATTTTAGGTCATGAAAACTTGTCCCTGTCCGGATTTTGGTATTATTTAAGTTTAGGTGTTTTTGAAGGTGCCGTTATTCATTTTCTAATTGCAAAAATCCTTGGGCCATTACTGTTTGGCCGTGGATGGTGCGGCTATGCCTGCTGGACAGCGATGATATTGGATCTGCTGCCTTATAAAACCCCTCAAAACGAAAGGAAAAACTGGGGATATGTCAGATACATATTATTTTTAGCAATATCATGCAGTGTATGTTCACTATTCGTTTTTAAAGTTGCCAATCTTGATTCAATAATGTTTTACCTGTTTATTTTAGGAAATGCGGTTTACTATATTCTCGGAATTGCTCTGGCATTTTATCTAAAAGACAATCGTGCATTTTGCAAATATGTCTGTCCGATTACTGTATTTTTAAAGATTTCAAGCTACTTTTCACTTTTAAGAGTTAAAGTCAATGAAAATGAATGCATCAGTTGCGGCAAATGTGTAAGGGCATGTCCGATGGATGTTGAAATGTTAAACAATTCCAGAAAAAGAGAAAACGGTACGGAATGCATATTGTGCCTTAATTGTGTTCACAATTGTCCGAATGATGCTCTGAAATTATGATTTGAGAAGCAGGTTTAATTTGATAAATGAGCCTGTTTGCCATTCAATGATAAAATTAATTAACATTAATCATATATGTAGTATCATGAGTAGCGGAGAACATTTCAGTTTCAACATTAGGGGAGAGAGCGAAGACATCTACAACTTCTGCAAAAGGCATTGCAGCGAAGGATTTTTAGATTATAATACATTCATTCCCCAGCCGGAAGATATTGATGATTATGATGAAAAATATAAAAGGAGGATGGTCTATGAGGAAGAGAATGCTGGCACTTTCCTTAATACTCCTCCGGAAATCATCGATTCGATTATGGAGGATTTCCCTGCAAAAGAGGGTAATGAGATTTCATTGACCAAACGGCCCGTGAATGCCGATGAAATCAGGAGTTTGTGGAGATTTGAACATTGGGGAATTCACCACCATCCTGTTTTGATGTATACTAAAAATCTACCAGAACAGGACCAGGATATTGGGGAATTTTTCGAAAACGAAATTGAAATTGGCTTTTACCACAGGTACGGACCTTCCCATAAGATATTGAAAAAGATGTTTGAAATGTATCCTGAATTGACAATTACTGTAATCGTTAAACCTGAATACGATTTTCCGCCCCATATACGTGCTGTAAGCAAACGTCACAACAGGGAAAAGTATGGTCCTGACTATGAATCCCCGTCATCCAGGACTTTGGATTATCTTGACCGGAAATATGATCTCATCAAGCCGGGAGGTTATGTTATGGTTCAGGAGGATGAGGGTGTTGATGACTGGCAGAGAGTCGTGGACTATAAGATTATTTCCAAGGTTTATAGGGATCCTTTTGACTGCATATTGTCCAATGTTTCTCCAAAAAATTTGGATTATGATGATTTCCGTTTTGAAATCTTGATGATAAATAATTTCATCAGAGAAAGCGGGAATCTGGTTTTCAGGGCAATGGAAGATTCTGGAATGGAAAATCTGATTGATACGCTTAAAATCAAGTTTGAAAGGGTTGAAACATTTGAGGATAACTCTTTGGATGGTGAACTCTATGTAATCTGCCTGAATGCCGATGAGGAGGATTTGAAAATTGTTGATGATTCTCAAAATTTCAAGTATCTGGATGATTTGGTTCACAGCGGCAATTTACAAATCATACTGGACTCAGATATAGTTTTAGGAGATGGTGAAGAGTCAAAATATGATTTAGGTGTCGAATTGGATGTTGACGGCCTTGTCATTGACGGATGATTTAGGTGTCGAATTGGATGTTGACGGCCTTGTCATTGACGGTGCCGGCCATGTGATAGATGCATGCGGCAGAACACGCATATTTGATTGCACAGGCAAAAATGTCACCCTGAAGAATTTCATATTCATTAATGGGACATCACTGGAAGGGGGAGCCGTTTCGAATAGGGGCAGTTTAACAATCTCTGATTCGATTTTTGCAAACAATTCCGCATCATTGGATGGAGGAGCTATCTTCAGCGATTATTTTGAAGCCGAAAAATTGCTTGTCCGGGATTCCGTTTTCATTAATAATACTGCCGAGAGTTTGGGAAGGGCAATCTATACTGAGGTCAATTTGAGAGTTGAAAGATCAATGTTTTTCGAAAGTTTATATGATACTTCCGGGCCAATCGATACTTTATCGGATAAGTTTGAGATTTTGGACTGCAGATTCGAAATTTATGGGGATGAGCGGGATTGGTTTTAGGTAATTCTCTTTTGGAATTCAGATTTCAAATATAACATGCAATGTCAGTTGTCTAAAGGAATTGCTATTAAAAAAATTTAATAGATAACAATATATATAATATTAATTAACATTTCACAAAATGCAACTATCTGTAAATGGTGCTCAAAATGACTGAAAATAATTTAAAACCTTATATTGATGACTTTTTTAATGATTTGGATTTATACGATGACTACAAAAACGGCCATAATTATAAAGACCTTTTACATGCCAGTGTCATACGTTTTTTAGATTTTGAAAACACATACACTGCTTATGAGATTTATGAAAACTTTTTCATGATTTATCAAATTACCGATGAAGATAAATCAGAAGAGAAAAAGGTTAAGCCGGGACATGTAAGTGAATCCAACACCCTATTGAAACTTGTCAATATGATGAAGGACTATGAAGATCACACCGGCAAGCTGATTGAAAAACAGAGGGACCATTTCATACATTCCGTAAATGTATTCGTTTTAGGTTTGGCCATCTACTCACAAAACGTGAACTATCAAGACATTTTTGAAGATTATATTGAAAGAAGCCCCTATGAAAAATACTATAAAATTGGTGATGAACTTTCAAGGGAAGAATTCTTATATCGCTGGGGAATAGCTGCTCTTTTCCATGATATAGGATATCCTGTTGAAATTATTGGAAATCAATTGGCCAAATTTGTAAATGATGGTAGCCAATCCATTTCAAGTAAATATAAAGTTAACACTGCGGTTAATTTCAGAAATTTCAATGAGTTGAACACCATTGTAAAAGTTGACCCGAACTTCCCTGAAATTTATAGGCAAGACTATCCGGAAACCAATTTCATCAATCTATACAAGCCAACAGACATCATGGCACATCAAATCTTTACAGATCTTTATGTTGGAGAGGATATTAAAGCAATTGAACACTTTGATGAATTAAGTGGGGATTTAAAAAAGTTAATATTCCATTTAAATAATTTTATAGATTATATGGCTGAAAATAACTTTATAGACCATGGTTTCTTTTCATCAATTTTTGTTCTGAATTCATATGCCGCCTTAATGCAGAAATATTATAACGATAAGGAAAAGGAAAAATACGCTTATTTCTTCTATCCTGTAGTAAATAGTGCAACATCCATTCTATTGCATAACTATTATAGGGGAACCCTGCAAAATGAGGATTTTAATTTAGGAAAATTAAAGCCTAATCAAAATCCATTGGCATACATGTTAATTTTATGTGATGAACTTCAGGAATGGAACCGAAGGCCTATTGGAGTCAAGGATTTGAAGAAAAATCATGTGAATGATATAAACATTAATATAAGCAACAATAAATTGAATGTTGAGTATATACTTAAAAATAGTTCATTGGGACTTGGTTTTACAGAAGATAAGGAAGATTTGATTAATAAACTTTTAGACGTTGAAGCTATTTTTATAAACGGTTTAAATGTTGATATCACAACTGATTTGGACAGCGACACTCAAATTGAAGACAACATGGTATCTGAAACTGAAACGCCTAATATCCTGTTAAGAAACATCGAGGAAATTGCACGTGCAAGCCATGAACGATATAGTGAGATTGAAGCGAGCAAAGGCAATCCAATCGAATCATATGATGAAATGGATGCAAGTAAAAAATTATCAAGCGTCAGGCAAGCGAAATCTTATCCGTATAAATTAAATCTTATTGGCTGTGAAATAGTTCCACAAAGCAATCCTAAACCGGAACATATACTTAGTGATGATGAGGTTGACTTTTTGGCGGTCAATGAACATGAGGATTGGTGCAGAGAAAAAAGAAACACCGGTTGGATTTCGCCTAAAGAAGCTCTAAAAAATGGCCTGATTACTGAAGATATATATGATCAGTTGATGAAAGCGAATGAAGAGGGTTTCACAAGCAATGTGGATAATAAATATGAAGATAAGGAAAAAGGCATCCATGTCCATGCAAATTTAGTAAGATTTGAGGAATTAAACAGCGATTCAAAAGAAAAAGACAAAAGACCTATTAGAGAAATATGTGAAATCTTAAGAATGGTCAAAGGTAATCCTTTAAAAATTGTGCAAACAAACCTCAGAAGACTCACAATACAAATGCATGAAACATATAGGAAATTTTCCAAAGATGATGATATTCCTGAATTTAATGACTTGCCGTTTGAAGTGAAATACAACAATTATAAACAGACCATTTACATCAACAAACTATTGTCCGAACTTGATTACAAGATAGTTCCTATAGAAGAGCCTGGTGATGCCATACAAAAATTTGAAGATGACAAAGAAATCACTTATTTGGCAAAAAATGAGCATAATGCATGGTATTTGAAAAAATTAAACCAGGGTTATGTTTATGGGCCTAAAAAGGAAGGCATGAAAAATCCAAAACTTAAACAATGGGATGAACTTAAATCAAACTATAAAAAACTAAATAAAAAAACATTCAAGAAATTACCTGAGACTTGCAAAAAAGTCGGTTTGAAGATTGTAAAAACTTAAGTTTCTACAATCTTTTTTTAATATTCTCATAATAGGTCTGTGAAATAATGCAATTGTTTTTTTGGGAGTATTCACGGGCCATTAACTTTTTTGTTCATTAGCTATCCCTGGATTGAATTAATTTGATATGAGTTGTTATGATATTTTCGCATTCTGCATGCTGGTGATTCAAGTATAACGATTTTCAAATATTCAAATAATTATTTTCATGCCTTCTTAATTAACTATCAATTTAATTAATCATATTTTTAATATTGTTAATTCATTTATATAATAACTATTTTTATCACTGTAGGATACCATTAAGCAGTATTTTTGTGAACATTCATGCGCTTTGGTCATGTATATGAAAGCAAAAACTTTCTAAAATATAATAAATTGAATTATAAATAATTTCATAATTATGTTGGATGTCATAGGGTTCTTCGTTAAATGCATTCAAAATCTGTTGAACCACCCCACCCTAAAAGAGGGTGGGGATTCCTGAATTATTTTCACTTAATAATGGTTAATTTAAGTATTTTTTCAGGCTATCCCCGTTGAACCAGCGGTTTAGAATATTAATTGCTGCGT
>CADBHR010000146.1 GCA_902794475.1 uncultured Methanobrevibacter sp.
TAAAGAAATAGTGAATATTACAATAACTAACAAAAAGGGCAAAGTTGTCGTTGATGATGTTGTAAAAACAAATTCCAAGGGCAAGGCAAAGCTTGATTTAAAATTGAAAAAGGGAAAATACAAAGTCAATGTGACTTTTGGTGGAAATGAAAACTATACTGGAAACAATACAACACAAAAGTTAACAATTAAAGAAAAAGAAAAAGTTGCAGAGAGGCAATATTCTTCAGCTTCCACTTCAGGCGCCACCTATGTTGAAAGAACGGAAGGGAATATTAAATATGGTTATAAAGATGGAAGATATGGTTTTTGGACTCCAACTGGAATGTTTCATGAGGACAAAAGTCGTGCATTAAGCGGACAGGATTCACCTGAACCATTTATGGAAGATGGATCATTTTATGATCAGTTTTAATTGGAATTTTAACTGAATGCTCCAAACTATAAATAATATGATGTATGTGCAACTTCCACCTACAACTTTTTCTTATTTTTCATCGGCATTAGACCATTCCATTATTTCTCGTCTTCTTGCCTCATTTCTTAATCCTATTTTTATCATGGCTTAACCGGTTAACTCGGTCAAAATATATTAAGCTTCACGAATTTTACTGGAAGGCAGGAATGAAATGATTTTGTAGGGATGAGTGTTATTGTTGAATTGTGCCATGAGTAAATTAATAGTTCTTTTAATAAGTGTGATAAAAAGAGAGAGTGTTGGTGTTTAAGTGACTAGTTTAAACACCATGTGTTTTTTGAGGAAAATTATATATTGGCAGATTTTTTTAATTTTCCAACGACTTGTATTAAATTAGCAAATTGTGAAAATCTAATTCAACACAATTCTAATTTTGGAGAGTATTAGTATTTTTGACTAATAATGTAGAGTGTTTTAGGTTTGCCTAAATTTTAACTCTATTTCTTAATTTGTCGCAATAGTATATAAAGCTTTGCATTTTTTTAGGTATACCTAAATTATATTGTAAAAATTAAAAAAAGAAAAAAGGGTGATGTGTAGTTTTCACTGTCCGTTAACCGCTTTGACTTCCTGGTAAGTCACATACAGGGAATAAATCCATATTATGAAGACAACAATACCAAATATTTGGTTTACGAAAAGGTATAATATCTCAGCTATTATTGCAACTGCTGCTAAAATGATACCCTTCTGCACATCTCCCGCATAAATCAATCCCAAACCTGACCATATCAGTGAAAGGACCAATGCTATTATCATATTCTTTTTTGCCATTATTACACCTCTTTATTTGGTAAAAATACTTTATAACTTCATTTATTTAATGTTTACGATAATATGAAATATAATTTTAACATTATATTGGAAGTAGTGAATTCTATAACTCTCATTGACATTTCCCTCAAAAGATAAATTAATGGCGAATGACAGATTAATTATTAACTACAGGTGATGAAATGTTTGAAAACATAAATAAAACTACGGTATATGCATATCTTACAGGAATATTTTTTGCATGCATGATTGCATCCAACATATTGGCTACCCGAACACTGGAAATAAGTTTCATAGCATTGCCATGTTCGATATTGACATTTCCAATACTCTTTATTGTTAATGACATCCTGTCTGAAATATACGGTTTTAAACTGACAAAGGATGTTATCTATCTGGGTTTCATCATCAATGTTGTGGCGGTTGGCCTATATCAGGTTGCCATGTTCAAGCAGTCCCAATGCCCCTGCATTTGCAGCTCTTCTCTCAACAACTCCTCGACTCTTTGTTGCAGGACTTGTTTCCTACATGTTGGGCAACATCTTAAACTCCCAGGTACTTGTCAAATTAAAGGAAAAATACAATAATCTGCTTTTTGTACGTGTTATATTAAGTACCATAATAGGGGAAACTGTCGATTCAGTTATCTTCATTTCAATCTCATTCTATGGAGTTCTGCCGAATGAATTGGTCGTGACCATGATCTGCTGTCAGATAGTGTTCAAGGTATTGTATGAACTGATATTCTATCCGGTAACCAGAAAAGTGATTTTAAAAATAAGAACCTTGGATGAGGGGTCACTGTTTAGTCAGAATTAAAAAAAGAGTTATTGGAAACTCAATCGAGTTTCCCTAAATTAGTTTTTGAATTTCTTCACGAACGATTTGGTTTACAAGTCCACCGTCCGCTTTTCCTTTAAGCTCTTTCATGCACATGCCCATCAATGGTCCCATGGCGCCCATCTGACGTTCCTTAACCATTTCCTCATTGTCTGCAACGATGCCTGCAATGATTTCATGCACATCCTCATCGCTCATCATGACAAGATTGTTGTCCTCTGCGATTTGTGAAATGTCTGTGTCAGGTGCCTTGATGGTTTCAACAGCTAGCTTACGAACACTGTCTTTTGCGATTTTGCCGTCGGCCAGAAGATTAAAGATATCCTTGAAGTGGTCAAGACTTAAAACAGCAATTTCGTGTCCTTCCCTTTTGATTTCCCTAAGGTCATATGCAAGAAGTGAAGCGACTGGTGTCGCATCAACGTCAACATCAGCTAAAATGGCCTCAAATGTATCGGCAACTTGTCTTTTGACAAGCTGTGTTGCAAGGTCTTCACTTAACATGTACTCTGCAATGATTCTGGCCTGTTTGACGTCAGGCAATTCCGGAAGGCTGTTTGCGATAGGTTCGACCCTATCTGGAGTAATTTTGAAGAGAGGAATATCGGTTTCAAGATACATCCTATTTGCGGTAGGTAAAGGCCTCATGTATTCTGTGTTGCCGTCATCAAGAGCTTTTCTAGTCTCTTCAACAACTCCTTCAAGACCCAAGTTTGCTCTTCTTTTAACCTCTTCGAGTGCGGATACTGCAATGTCCTCGTCATGTGCTACAATGATGAATGCATCCTCTTCGCCAATGTTTAAAAATTCTGTGATCTTGTCAACTTCATCCTGGGTGATTCCGTAGGCAGGAAGCTCGTCGGAATGGAAGATTCCAGCAACGCCACGTTTTTTGGCATAGCTTGCAATTTCAGTACCGAACCTTCTTCCAGGCTGCACTTCCCGGCCGATTAAACCGTCATATCCTTTAAGTACAACTGCTTTGATGGTTTCAGCGGATTTCAATATCTTGGATTCTGTGTCTTCAAGAAGCTCATCCAGGTCATGAATCTCTTCTAAAACTTCAGCGTTTCTTGCCTGAAGCTCGTTTCTGATGTCAATTAATTCAAGTTGCCTTTGAACTTCACGGTTGACTATTTCAGCCATCAAATCCAAGTCCTGAACACCTTTAATTTCCACACGTGCACCTTCGGCAATGGAAATATTCAGGTCCTGTCTGATTGTACCGAGGCCTCTTTTGACGTTGGTGCTTCTCAATATCTGACCGAGCATGTATGCAACTTCCCTTACCTGTTCCGGATGGTGCATTGAAGGGTCAGTTGTGATTTCAGCAAGAGGTATTCCCAAACGGTCCAATCTGAATTCGGTAAATCCGTCTTTTGTTTCAACTCTTCTTGCTGCGTCCTCTTCAAGACCAAGGCTTTCAATGACAACTTTTCCGTAAGGGGTAAGCAGATAGCCGTCGGTTGCAACCATACCGGTTCTCTGGAAACCTCCGGTGTTACTTCCGTCAATAACCTGTTTTCTCATTGTGTGGAATTCATCGACAATGTGCATGTTCATCAAACATGCGATTGTAATACATATGTCCAGTGCCTCTTCGTTCAGACTGTGGGGAGGTTCGTCATCGTTTTCAACAAGGCAGGTGTGCTTTGCAAAGTTTTCATATTTGAAATTGAGTCCCCTTAAGGATTCCTGCAGTGCAGCACGGTCGATTTCTCCAAGCTCTGATTGGGTTGGCCTTAGCTTTCTTTGAACGAGTTCATCAAAATCGTCATCAACAAGCTCTGTTTTACATGGACAGAACAGTTTGTGCTGACTGTTCAATTGTTGGTGAATCTCAAGTCCCATTTTCAATCCTAATTTTTCATAATCATATTCCATGCTATCACCTTAGTTCAAGAAATCCCTGATTGTGGATTTTTCTTTAAATTCACCTGCAACATTTGTTTGCATAATCTCTTTTACATTTGCATAATCGTCACTTTGACCTAATGCCCAGCATAATTTCCGTATAGACATTGTGAGGTCATTACCACAGGAATGTTTTCGTCCTGTGCCCTTCTGAATGAATCAATCAGGTCATTCGGTACATGTCCGAGACCGGTTCCCTCAATGACAAGTCCTTTATATCCTTTGTCAATGTGATATTCGATAAATTCTTTGGAAATGCCAGGGAAGCTTTTGATGAATCCTACTTTCTCTTCAATGTCGGTATTAAGTTCCAATTCATTTTCTCCACGTTTGACATAGTTATACTCGGGATTGATTTCAACAGTCTTGTTTTGGATTTTGGCTATTGGCTGAGCGTTTATGCTTCTGAATGTGTCCCTTCTTGAGGTATGCATTTTCCTGACCTTTGTTCCTTTATGTAAATATGTGTATTCGTCATTCAGGCTTCCATGCATGCAGACGCAAACTTCTGCAATGTCTGATTTTGCAGCAATTACAGAATCAATCAGATTGATGTTGGCGTCGCTTGAAGGTCTGTCGGAACTTCTCTGAGCGCCTGTAATTATGACCGGCACAGGAGTTTTAAGCATGAAGCTCAATGCGGCTGAGGTATAGTGCATTGTGTCGGTACCATGTGCTATTACAACACCGTCAGAGCCATTGGAAATGTCATTTGCGATTTCCTCTGCAGCCTTAACCCAGTATTCAGGTTTCATGTCTTCACTTAAGATGTTATACAGTGCCTTAACGTTGTAGTTGGCATAATCCAATAATTCCGGATTTGCCTTTACCAGATCTGATGCGGTAAAAGCGGGGTGTACCGCTCCGGTCCTGTAATCGATGACGGAGGATACTGTACCTCCTGTTGAAACTATTGAAATGTTCTGTTTGGCATCATCATAGGGAATTTCGGTTTGGCCAAATCCTATTTTTGGCTTTTCACCCTTTTCAATGAGTTCTGCAGTGGTATCTTCGATAGCCACACCAATGTTGTAACCGCTTGATAATTTTATTACAAGATATCCGTCGTCAGCATCTTCCGGCCTGTCAAGCAGAATACCAGTATAGGAGATGTCCTCTTTGTTGACTTTGATTTTGTCCCCTATACCTAAACCGTAATTTTCTATATAATTTTTAGCATTTTCTTTATAAGTCATCAAATCACACTATGAATTGTTTTTAATCCATTCAGCTCCAGCTTCTAGAACTTCAATGTTCACATCAATGACCTTAGGTTTGGATGCAAACATTTCTCTGATTGCATTTTCATAGGATTCACGTTTTAAAACATCGCCCAGTTCGGTCAATGCTCCTAAAAGTGCAGTGTTTGCAGTTCTGGCATTGCCGTGTTCCTCTGCAATATCCACACATGGCATTGCAATGACCTTTACGTCACGGTCTGTTTCAAACTCTCCTATTTTAGCATCATAAAGTATTACTCCGCCTTCTTTCACGTCATGTGAGAACTGTTCCAGTGAAGGCTTGTTTAAGGCAATAAGAATGTCAATGTCATCAACAACAGGAGTTCCGATTGTTTCATTGGAAATTACAACAGAACAGTTTGATTTTCCTCCTCTCTGTTCCGGTCCGTAGCTTGGATACCATGAAACATGTTTTCCTTCAGCACATGCTGCTTGGGCAATGGTGAGTCCTGCACTTAAAACACCTTGACCTCCGAATCCGGAAACCTTGATGCTTACAGGTTCCATTTCCTCATTGACATAGCCTGTTCCTTCGCCTCTGTTAACGTTAAATATTTTATCCAGTGATTCGGTTGAAAAGTCACTGGCAGGCCTTTTGACAGGCTCTTTGGTATATAAATTATTCCTGAAGTTTTTAACAGGGAACTCTTTTTCCATCTGTTCTTCAATGAATTTCTGTGCACTTGCAACGTCCTGTTTGAGGTTGGTTGGACAAGGTGACAATACTTCAACAAATGAATATCCTTTTCCATCCCTTTGAACGGTCAATGCCTGCTTGATTGCATATTTTGCAAGCCTGATTTTCAGTGGATTAGCAAGGGATACCCTTTCAATGTACACAGGTGCCTTTAAGGTATTTATTAGCTCACACATGTGTGTAGGGTGTCCTGCATAATCAGGATCCCTTCCGGTCTGGCATGTGACTGTCTTTTCACCAATCAATGTGGTTGGAGCCATCTGTCCGCCGGTCATTCCATAAACTGTGTTGTTTACGAAAAATACTGCCATCTTTTCTCCACGGTTTGCAGCCTGCAGGGTTTCATTCAAACCTATTGAAGCAAGGTCTCCGTCTCCCTGATAGCTCATGACAATTGCATTGTCTTCAGCTCGGGAAATTCCGGTTGCAACGGCAGGTGCCCTTCCGTGAGCGGTCTGGAAGTTTCCGCAGTTGAAGTAGAAATAAGCATATACGGAACATCCGACTGGGGAAATCATAACGCATCTTTCCTGGATTCCAAGCTCGTCCATACATTCTGCAATCAATTTGTGCAATATTCCATGTCCACAACCTGCACAGTAGTGAGTAGATTGAATATTGGTTCCTTTTCTAGGATACTCTTCTAAAAGGGATTGTGGATTTCTACGTACCTGTAATTCATAATCTTTATTTTCCTTATCACTCATTTTTCCACATCCTCTAATCTATTATATTTGGACTTGCCTTTTCCTCACTTCTTTCGGATAGGTCTATGTCTTCATCGTCAATGCCTGCTATTTCATAAATCTTAGCAAGTATCTGTTTCAGTTCAATCAGGTTTCCTCCCATTCTGTTGACCAGATGGGTGTCATCTTTTCTGAGTGCTGCAAACTGCACGTCAGCCAGGAGTTGGCCATTGCTCATTTCAACTGAAATGAAGCTGACTCCTTTGTCTGCCAATTCCTTTACTCTTTCAACTGGGAAAGGTGATAATGTAATCGGTCTTAATAGTCCGACTTTCACGCCTTTCTCACGGCTTTTGTCAACAGCTGATCTTGCGATTCTTGAGCTGATACCGAATGATACAAGAACGATATCTGCATCATCAACTTTATATTCATCATAGATTACTTCTTCAGCTTCAATTTTGGCATATTTTTCCTGAAGCTTGTAGTTGAAGTCTTCCAATTCGTTAAAGTCATTATAAATTGAAGTAATAAGATTTTCCATGGTTTCTGCATTACCTTTTACTGCCCATGGTTTGTCATCTTTAGGTTCGATTGCCTTTTCCGGAAACACTAATGGTTCTGCCATCTGGCCTAATGTACCGTCGGCTAAAACCACAACAGGATTTCTCCATTTATCAGCAAGTTCAAATGCTTTCATAGTCAGGTCACACATTTCCTGAACGCTGTTTGGAGCAAGAACGATGTTTTTGTAGTTTCCATGTCCTCCTCCCTTGACGACCTGGTTGTAGTCTCCCTGTTCAGGCCCTATGTTTCCAAGTCCAGGCCCTGCCCTCATGATGTCCACAATCACTGCAGGAAGCTCTGCGCCTGCAAGGAATGTGAATCCTTCCTGCATTAGGCTGATTCCAGGTCCGGATGATGAAGTCATAACTCTGTGGCCGGTTCCTGATGCACCGTAAACCATATTGATTGATGCCTCTTCACTTTCTGCCTGTACAAAGTTTCTTCCAACCATAGGGAAGTATTTTGAAGCTTCATGCAAGATTTCACTTGCTGGGGTAATTGGGTATCCGAAAAAACAGTCGCATCCTGCATACATTGCGCCGATAACGACTGCAGTATTTCCTTTTACCATCTGATTACTCATTTATTTCCCTCCTGCTTTGGCCTTAATCATCTTTGCCACGGAATCGTTTACTATCTTTTTATACTGATGTACTTCCAGCGCCAGTGGTTCAGGGCATGTAAAGTAGCAGTCCTTACATCCTGTACATCCATTGCCGCTG
>CADBHR010000147.1 GCA_902794475.1 uncultured Methanobrevibacter sp.
GCACCAGTGATTTCTACGAGGTCATCTAAAATAGATGGGTCTTCTGCGTTATCTTCAATACCGATAGTTTCAGTAGGTTTTAAGAAGTGGCAACCGTAGTGTACAGCAACATTTAAATCTAAAGGTTTTTCGATTAAGGAAGCTAATTTTTCAAATCCAACATCGTCTCTTAAGATTTGAGCGAAGTGTTTTACATTAATAGTTCCTTTGTATTCTCTTCCAATTTCAGCTAAGTTAGCATTAATTTCAGCTTTTTTCTCTTCACTTTCTTTTAACATGTGGTTACATTCAAATAATGAACCGAAACATCCGTTACATTCGGTCATAATGTCAGCACCAATGTCTTCAGCAAGAGTTAAGTTACGAGCAGCAATATCTAATGCTTCGAATAATTTTCTGGTAGCTTTTTCAACACCAGGATAACGGTTGTTCATGATACAACCTAAGAAGTATGCAATTTCCATATTATAACTCTCCTCAATTCATTTATTCTTTTAATCCACCGGTTGATTCATCATAACCGATTAATTCATCAAATCCAGTAATTTTACAAATTTTTTGTACTTCTTCTAAAGCTTCTGGGTAAGCGTGAGTTGTAGGTGGAATTTCTGGAAGTCCAATTTTAGCTCTTAAAGCTTTAGTAGCATCATTAATAGGTACACCATGACCAGTGTTCATAACAAATACTCCAGTCATTTTGTGAGGTTTTGCCATGTAACCTGCATGTGCAGCAATATTACGTGCTTTTTTGATAATTTCTACAATTTTTACACTTCTGAGACATCTTTCTTGGCAAGTGTAACAAGTAGTACACATCCATAAAGCATCATCAGTGATTACTTCTTCTTTTAATCCGAGTAAACATTTTCTGACGATTTGTCTTACTTTGTATGGAGTTCTTCTTCCGGATGGGCAACTACCACTGCAGGTACCACATTGGAAACAGTGTTTTACAGTTTCGATTCCAGAATCAATGAATTCAGCAGTGAAATCTGGATCACGGTTTGCATCAGTTAATAATTCTTTATCAGTCAATAAAGTCATTTTATCTCTCTCTTTATCATTATTATTTGAATCTACTTCAGCTTCTTCAGCATCTTTTATAGCTTCAATTTCCTCATGGATTTCTTCCTTGATAGCTTCAGCTTTTTCATGAATTTCTTCTTTTTTAGCCTCAACTTTCTCTTGGATTTCTTCCTTGAAGGATTCAACTTTTTCCTGAATAGGATCGATGTCATCAGAAGCTAAATCTTCAACACTGTCTTCTGATTCTTCCACAGTTGCTTCCTCAACCTCTACAACTGGTTCTTCCTCAGTAACGACAGGTTCATTTTCAAATTTTGAAGATGTAACTTGGACATCATCAGATGTGTTTGATACATCGTTATTGATGTCACTTTCCTCATTGTCTCCTTTAAACAAGGATTTTAAACGATTTACTATAGACATTGAAAACACACCTCGGATAATCATTGGATTATTTCCTCAAATCCTTACTAATATTCTTTAAAAGAACATATATAAAGCTTACTAAAATTTTCACCAGTGTAATCAAAAAGGTTACAGCTTATGAAAAATTTATATAAACCTAAAAAACTAATTATTAAATAATAACAAAAAAGGAAGACATAAATGAAGAAAAAATTTGAAATTAAATCACATGACGGTCCCGGCAGAATTGGAAAAGTGGAGGGTGAACTTACTCCAAAATTATTTTTTAAAAAGGATATGAAAATAGCCCCCAACCAGGGATCAGCCTATAACGTTGACCGTGAAATTGCCGAATTCAATGTTAGGGAAACTCTACGTTTAGCTAAAGAAAATACCGAAGAATGTGATATAGCAGTTATCCAAGGTTCAAAATACATTGACTTGAGGGTTGAGTGTTTAGAAAAATTAGAGGAAATCGGTTACAACGGATTTATCATAGCTAACGGAGATGCTCTATTGACCAACCCGAAAGAGCTTGTTGAAGTTATAGTGTCCCTAAAAAAACAAGCCAAAAAAGACAGCTATTTTATTTTCCCATTTACTGAAATATCATTTATGCCGATTCTAACTTATATGGGAATTGATGGATTTTTAGCGGATTCCGCAAATTATTACAGTCATTTAAATGTATTGCAAACCCCAACAAAGGCATATGATTTAAATTCATATCCAATTTATGAAGATATTGCTCAAAAGGAATTGGAAAACAAAAACATTGAAAACATGGAATTCACAATACGTGAAATTCATGCCCATATGAAAAACAAGTCATTAAGAAACCTTGTGGAAGAGAGGTCCGGAACAACCCCTCAAAACATATCAACTTTAAAAATACTGGACAGAAATCATATGGATTATCTGCTTGAGTATACCCAATTATTTTAATATTTTAAATGTGGAAATTATATCCTTGAATTCCCTTTCAGACTCTCCGGACACATCCAATGTTCTCATTTCAAAAATGAATATTTCACCATTTTCAATAAATACATAAGTGTGGATATCAAAATTAATTTCCGGAGTGTCCATATTAGCATGAAGTTTAATGGCATCCATGCCTGCAATCTCTACAAAATCAGATGCTAGAATCACACCTCCGTCATCACTAAGGGCATCTTCCATGAATATCTTATAGTCATCAAGATTGGTGGCAGTTGGAAACATGACCGCATTAATCAGATTGTCCTGACCTTTTGACAGAGTGGCAATGCAATCGGGATTTGAAAGGATATCCGCTTTTTCAACTTCCCAATTGGTCGGGTATTCAAAGGAAACTTTTCCTGTGTTGAAGGTTTTCATTAATCTTCCTCATATTTTTTTGAAACTTCAATTGTTTCGGGAGATTCCTCATCAATAGTGTCAATATATTTGGAGAAGGGTTCTGGAAGTTTTGGCATTACCTCTTTTAAAATTTCAGCAGCATCCAATTCCAATGCCTGACCTGAAAGCAACTGGTTAACATCAAAGTCAAAATCAAAAGGCTTGAGTAAATCATCGGTAGGTACCCTTAAATTGATTTTGTTTTTATTCAATATCATCTTAAGAGTGCTTGTTTTTCTAATCTGCTCATTCATATCTTCAACGGTACTTTTTATATCATATGCTATAGCCTTATTCTTTTCATTGACATCATGTTTTGCTTTTTCGACAGACCGGTTTAAATCAGAAACTAAAAGCGCATTTCTTCTGTTGATATTTTCCCTAGCCTCATCAATAACAACATTGATTGCATTCAAAATTGACTTGTTCAACTCGACATTATAAGCCAAAATCATCTTATTTTTATAGTCAAGCTCCTTGAAAATGGCAACCCTTTCATCATTGATCTTTTTATTTTCCTTATTCAACTCATGAATCTCATCTTTTGCTTTCATGAGTTCATCCTTATATGCCAATTCATCTTTAAGGGAATCAACATCATCAAAGAACGAAGATTTTAGTGTTTGAATTTGATTTTTTAATTTTTCAATCTCAGCATCTTTCGCTTCAATTATGTGATAAAATTCATCAAGTCTTTCATCAGAAAACTGATTATCAACTAATTTTTGATAATCCTCCTGTGATAAAACTTTTACCAGGTCATCATCTTCAAAAGGATCTTCTTTTTTAAGACTAACCTGTTTCTGTTTAGATTCCTTTTCAACGGATTTTCCATTTTTATCCTTACTAGTGTACTTTTTAGTATAAACCCGAACGGTTCTAAGTTCCTCACTATCCATTATTGACACCCACTCTATATTTATAAATTTGATTATTAGTTAGTTAAATAGTTAATCATTAAATAATAAAAAAAATAAAAAAAGAAAGAAAATAATTTTATAGCTTGCTTTCTTTTTCCATCCACAATAACATTGCCTCTTCGATTGCTTTTGAATACCAGCCGGTTTTAAATAACATCTTATTGGAAGCCAATTTACGAAAATTCAAGTCAATGTCATTATTGATGCTAATTGTAACACGTCTGTTTTTAGTCATAGAAATAGATTGTACATACTAGTTAATAAATGTTTTAGTGTTTTCTCAGGCCATTTTGACGAGT
>CADBHR010000148.1 GCA_902794475.1 uncultured Methanobrevibacter sp.
CATTTCCTCTTCTGTCATTGAGGACATCATTATCTTATATGACTCAAGCTTGTCTTCGGTCATCTTTGATGCCTCTTTTGTAATCTTGTTTCCCATACCCGGAATCATGTTGAGCACCTGCTGCATCGGACCCATGCTGTTCATCATTTCAAACTGGTTTTTCATGTCCATAAGTGTGAATTTACCGGTGAGCATGTTGTTCATGGTCTTTTCTGCAACGTCCTCATCAATGTTTTCCTCTGCCTTTTCAATAAGGGACTTTATGTCTCCCATACCTAGCAGTCTTGAAATGAACCTTTCAGGGTCAAACAGCTCAAAGTCATCGACACGTTCACCTGTACCGATGAACTTGATTGGAGCGCCGGTTTCTGCAACCGCTGACATTGCGCCCCCACCTTTTGCTGAACCGTCCAGTTTTGTAATGATGATTGAACCGATGTCGGTTGCCTGAGAAAATGCCTTTGCCTGTTCTCCCGCTTGCTGACCGATTGTACCGTCAATCACAAGAATTGCTTCATTAGGATTGATGATATTGTCAAGCTCATTCATTTCAGCAATGAGGTCGGCTTCATCCTTGTGCCTTCCTGCAGTATCGAAAATGATGACTTTACGGTTTTTAAATTCCTGCAGACCTTTTTGGGCCAAGTCCAAGGCATCCTTGTTGTTGGGATCACCATATAAAGGCACGTCCATCTCTTCGGTAAGCTGCCTTAACTGCTCATAAGCTGCCGGCCTCCATGTGTCCGTACATACGACAGCCGGGTTGAAACCCCTTTTCTGCAGATATCTGCACAATTTACCGATTGTAGTGGTCTTACCTGAACCCTGCAAACCTAAAAACAATATCTTATATGGTCTGTCGTTGATGTCAAGGCCTGCGGCTTCGCTGCCCAGAAGGTTGACCATCTCTTCATAGATAATTGTTATGACATGTTCTCTTGGAGTGATGCCCTTTGGAGGTTCCTCTTCAAGAGCCCTTTCCTCTATTTTTTTTGATAAATCTAAAACTAATTTAATATTAACGTCAGATTGAATTAAAGCACGTTGTATGTCCTTTACAACTTCCTTTATTGTTTTCTTATCAATTACTGACATTCCTACTAACTTCTTCATGGTATTAGTAAGATTTTCACCTAAGTTTCCAAGCATATTAATCACATCGTTAGAAAAGTTAATTATTATATTAAGATATATTTATATTTAACAAGTTTTAATAATTTTCGTGTGAGTACTATGTTAGAAGAAGTAATAAAATCATTGGAATCATCTCCAATCGTTAAGAAAGGTGAGTACAATTACTTTGTTAATCCTATAAGTGATGGCATTCCTGCAATGGATCCATCAATGCTTAAAGAATTAGCCCGTGTAGTTTACAAGTATGCAGATTTAGATATCGATAAGATTGTTGCCGTTGAAGCGATGGGAATACACCTGGCAACCGCACTGTCCCTTGCAACAGACATCCCATTCGTTGTAATCCGCAAAAGGCAATACGGCCTTCCCGGCGAAACCGAAGTTTATCAGAAAACCGGCTACGGCTCATCAAACCTTTATGTCAATGACTTGCATGAAGGCGAAAAAATCCTGCTAATTGACGATGTCGTGAGCACCGGAGGAACAATGGTGGCATTGATTAGGACACTGACCGACATGGGCCTTGACCTGAAATCCGTAGTTGCCGTCATTGACAAGGGAGAAGGCAAGCAAATTGTTAAAAAGGAAACCGGTGTTGACGTGCTGTCTATCGTCAAATTGGATGTCATCGACGGCAAGGTAGTCATTGAAAGCACAATTGAAGATTAAAATGTCAATGTATGATATGGATTTGGATAAGGTAATCCGCAAGATTAACTCAATTGATGCGAAGACTGTAGGATTGCAGTTTCCGGAAGGCCTTAAAATACAGGCGACAAAGATAGCCAGGGAAATTGAAGCGCAAACCGAAGCGATTGTCATCATCTCAGGAGATCCATGTTTTGGAGCATGCGATGTCAGCGACTGGAAAATGAAGGGTTCGGTGGATTTGATTGTTCACTACGGTCATACGCCGCTTCCATTAAAATATGAAGTGCCTACACTGTTCATTGAGGCATACTCCAAAATCGATATCAAAAAGGATCTTGAAAAATGTCTGGAAACATTGAAGGAGTACTCAAGAATAGGGCTCGTAACAACAACACAGCACCTGCATCTTCTAAATGAAACAAGGGATTTTCTGGAGGACAACGGCAAGGAGGTCATTCTTGGATCATCCCCATCAACAAGAAAGGGACAGGTTTTGGGCTGTAATTTCTCATCAATCAAGGATCTTGAAGTTGATGTGATACTCTTTATCGGCAGCGGAAATTTCCACCCTTTGGGAATCAAGCTGTTTTCAAATGTTCCTGTAATAGCTTTGGATCCCTATAACTCAGAAATCAGAAGCATGGACGAGTTTGCAGATAGAATCCTGAGGATACGCTTTGCAAGGATTACAAAGGCCCGTTCGGCAAAAAAATGGGGAATTCTAGTATCGTCCAAGGAAGGGCAATACCGCATGAGCTTAGCAAAGGAGATTAAAAAAACGCTTGAAGATGCAGGTATGGAAGCCTTCATCATCCTGCTGGACAATGTCACTCCCGATGCGCTTCTTGCCTATATGGAACTGGACGCATTTGTCGTCAGCGCATGTCCGAGGATTGCCATTGACGATTCGCAAATGTATAAAAAGCCTTTGTTGACACCACAGGAATTGGAGATAGTGTTGGACAAGCGGGAATGGGAAAACTATCAGCTGGATGAGATTCTCTTTCATGAAAGGTACAAATAATCTCATTTGAACTTAGTTATGCTTAGAATTATGTTTATCTTATACATAACTTGCAATATTATTAATTAGCCCCTTTCATTCTTTCTAAAAAATAGTTTTTATATTTAAAAAATAAGAAAAACTCAAAAGGAGTTTCAAAGTTCTTCTTTAATTTTTTCAAGTTCATCAATGGAAATACCAATGCAATCGGAGATAATCTCCACATCAACATCTTTAGCAAGGAGTTTTCTTGCGTGTTCGTGTTTAGCACTAGAAAAACCATCAGCTCTTCCATCCAGGTAAATTCCATCATATCCAGGACCGTACTCTTTAATTTTACGGGCAATTTCAGGATTTTTAGACACACTCTTCAACATATCAATCATCTCAATTAATTCCTCTCCGGTGAAAAATCTGGCAAGAACCATCTTTTCACAAAGAAAAATCTTTTCTTTCAAATCAGGGGAAGGATATTCAACATTACCCATCAAAACAATAATCATTGTCATGAATATCCTAATGGGCAATTCCATATTCTCGCCCTTGCCCATGTACATATCAGGCAAGACCAACAGGTCAACTGCCTCCATACATGTCAACTCTTCCTGTGTAACAGATTTGTATACAAGAGTACTTAATACTTTCCATGCATTTTTGCTTTTGGCAAATTTAACGTCCACATGGAAAGTTATGTTTTCATCTATATCAAGACTGTCAATACCATGTGTCGGTTCGGCGATGCTGAAAACTCCCATCTTAACATTGAAGTTTTTGTATTCACGATCCATGCGTGTCGATACATGGTAATGGAATATAACCTTTAGTTTCTTGTCATCCAATGCTTTGGCCATGAACTCTGTAATCTGGATTGTTTTTCCGTCAACTTTTACCATTACATCCCTTCGCTGCCCGGTGTCTGCAATTTCGGTTTCAATAAATTCAATTTCCTCACCTTCCATGTACAGATACCAGTGGAATATTATCCCTAACAACCTATAGATGAATTTGTATGCCCTATCTACTGAATGAGGGTTA
>CADBHR010000149.1 GCA_902794475.1 uncultured Methanobrevibacter sp.
GAAATACAATAATATTGAAAGAATGATTAACAAAAAGATAATGTTGTAAATGCAAATGGTGAATAAATGAGTTTAATTTAAAGCATTCGAATGGTGAAAAAAATAGAAAAAGTAAGTAACTGCCGGGGCAATTACTTTTTGACTTTTAAAGTTTTTTTAACTGTATCCTTACCATATATTACCTGGTATTTGTATTTTTTACCGGCTTTAAGTTTTTTAAGAATGCTCTTTTTGATATTAAAGGTTGCAACACCTTTCTTATTGGTTTTTGCATTAATTTTTTTGCCTTTAATTTTGAGAGTCAGCTTCTTGCCGGCAATCGGTTTTTTGGCTGAAGTCTTTAAGGCAACCATGATTTTTGCTTTTTTGGCTGATTTTTTAATTTTCACGTTTTTAGCATTGATGACATTTTTAACAGTTACCTTAACATTTTTTGAAGCTTTAAATTCATCAGCAACATTAACTAATGCCGCTGTTGCAGTGTATTTTTTAGGTGCCACTGCCAGTGTGAATGTTGCATATCCGTTCTTGTCGGTTTTTGCTTTCAGTGTTTTGCCGGCTATCTTGAGGGTCACCTCTTTTCCGGCTCCAGCGGATTTGCCGTCTATTTTAACCAGTACCTTATATGTAAGGCCATAGTCCACGTTTGCACCTTGAGGTGCGATTGTGGTTGCATGCCTGTTTATTGTGATGTTTCCTGTTGTGCAGTTCTCTTTGTTTTTCGCATCACCTGCAAATTCAACCTTATATGAGTAGTTGCCTGCAGACAGGAACGCTTCTTTAAATGTTGCCTTGCCGTTGACCACTGTTACGTTTTCAGCTATTTCAACGGTTCCGTCAGCCATATAAAGTGTCACGGCAACATTTCCTGTGACATCGGCAGATACTGTGATTGTCACGATGTTGATTAAATCATTCATGTCAAATGAAACCTCAGCGTCGGCTTTCAAATCTGTGATGTTTCTTGAATCATTTACAGTTACGGTACCGTTAACGCTCACAGCCCTGAAATCGGAATTTTCAGCATATTCAACAGCGTAATTGTAAACGCCATCGGCAAGATAAGGCTCAATGAAAACAGCATTACCTTCAACAATAGCTACATTCTCACTGACCAAAAGACTGCCGTCAACATCATAGAGCCTGAAAGTGAGATTGCCTGCAGCATCAGTGGTGGCATTGACATATACAACCATCACCAGCTCATCAGCATCAAGTACCGCATAAGCAACAGCATCCAAAGAAGGAACAGACCTCGGATCCTTAACGATGACTGTGCCGTTTACAGAAGCAGGTTTTAAGTTGTCATCCCCCACATAATCAACAGTGTAATTATACTCACCATCAGCCAAACCTGAATAGCTGAAATCAGCATTTCCCTCCGCAATGGAAAGGTTTTCACGTTTTATGATGCTGCCGTTCGGTCCATAAAGGGTTACTGTAACGTTTCCTGTTGCGGTTTCATTAAGGCTTATGCTTATCAAAACAAGCATTTCAAAACTTGTCCCATTGACCTTAGAGTCTGAAACCGCTTTCATATTCGGATTCAGTTTCACCCTGGTGTTTCCTTCAGTAATTATTGTTGATTTGTAATCATCATATATTGCACCGTCACCATATCCTCCCTCAGCTGTCAGGCCATTATATCGTACTGTCAGATTAGAAGATGATGAAAAAATTGCATTTTCTCCGCAAGATGTGATTTCATTATTTGTAATTTCAGCATTGCTTTTAAAAGCTTCAATGCCTGTTGACTGATTATTTCCTGTGACATAAATGGTATTGCCGGATATTACTCCATGATTTACTGAGTCAAAATATATGACCTTTGAATTTGAGGTGAATGTGCAGTCTGAAACGGATGCATTGTCAAGATTAATCATCGCTATTGATCCTCCATACTGATTGGCGGAACAATTTTCAAACTGACAATCGGATACTGATGCATTATTGCCTGTGATATATATAGCTCCGCCGTTAATGTATGAATGACAATTGATGAAATGACATTTTTCTATAGAATTGTTATTCCCATTTAAATTAATTCCTCCGCCGCTACCTTTAGCAGAATTGTTTAAAAAGAAACAATCTGAAATTGCGGAATTATTGCCTGCAACATTTACAAGACCTGAAATAGGTACAGTATTGCCTATAAACCGATTAGCGCTCAAGAAAATATGATTTCCCTCTATATTTATTACAGCCATGGCATTATTGTTTTTAAAAGTATTATTGATAAATCGTATATCGGAACAGCGACCGGTAAAAATAGACTTGCCGGTATTATCCTCAATAACACAGTCAACGAAAGAGGTATAATCCAAAATATCTATGAGTGTCCTCTTATTATTTTTGAATGTGGAATTGTTAAACGTGAAATTCATTCCACTACTAAAGATTATGCCCCGATTTGAACTGCTGCCTTCATAATTCATGAAAACGCATCTGTTGAACTGAATATTACTTCCATAAATCATGATTGCATTACTTATAAAGTTAGACAGATTCAAATCATTAATTTTCCCATTATCTGCATAAACAGACAAATATCTTTCACTGACATCTTTAAATGAGCAGTTTGAAACAGAGAAATTATCACCATACATACCAACTGCACGGGAATTACTGTTTTCAAATTGGCAGCCGGAAATCATTCCAAAAGTTCCTGAAAAGCTGATGAAGGATTCAATGTCCCGTCCGTTCAAAAATCTGGAATTTTCAATAACACCATTTTTAGCATTCGATGCCCATAATATTACAGAATATGGTGAATCTCCATCAACATTGTAACCATCAAAGGTACAGTTGACTATGGTGCCGTTTACACCATACCAGCCAATGAATGCCCTGTCTGATTTAACATTTTTAAAAATAATGTTTTTCAACGTTACGTTATTTCCATAAATTTCAAAAAAGCTTGCTGCATTATTCCCATCAATAGAATTGCCGTTGCCGTCAATGGTTATGCTTTTGGATATTCGAATGTCATATTTATCATCAGTTAAGTTGTATTGATAATTCTTATCCAAAACTAAAGTTTCACCATCCGCTTTACTGATTATCTCACTGTTCAGTTCGGTGAAATTTCCAACAGATTCACCTGCACCAACATCATTTGCAGCGTCATCTGCAAGTGAAACCTTTTCGCTTGTTTTAACACCAACAATATCATCTGTAGCGTTATCCGCAGCACATACTGCCGAAACTGCAAATAAGCTTACCAGAATCACCGTTAGCATTACTATCTTTTTATTTAACAAAACTTTCTCCTCCAAAATTTGTAATATATACAATACATATTGTGTATAGTTTAGTATATATTAGTTATGAAAAAAATCCAAAAGCCGAATATGTTATTTTCACCAATTCCTGTTAAAAACCATTTGAATTTAAACCAGTGTGTTTTGGTAAAGTTTTTTATTTTTTTGACATTGGACGAATTCGATATTCTCTAATTTCATATTATTTTGAAGTAAATTTTTTTATAGAAATTAATCTTTACTTTTGCTTTATATATGATTTTTAAAGATAACAATACAAAATAGACTGTCTTAAACGAAATATAGCTCCCAATAGATTCACCATTGATTTTATCATGTTTGAACATATTTCACATATTTGCCGAACCAGGCGTTCCATCCTCATGCAACCATTAATTTCAATCATATATTTATCGATACCCTAACTTGTGTTTAAATATTATTATCATCAAAGATAATATCATGACAAGAAAAATCCCATTTGAAAGTGAATATCAGCTTCATAAGTTAACACAAAATCATCTAAGGGACCTGTTCGACTTGG
>CADBHR010000150.1 GCA_902794475.1 uncultured Methanobrevibacter sp.
TGAAAACAAATTCATTTATAAATATGAATGGAAATGTTTTGTCGACACACCAGGTATGGCCTAAGAATCTCCGGCTTCTACAAGCCGGAGAGGTTCAATGCGATGCCTACACAAAAAGGTTAAAATTAAAATCAAATAAGAATCAACTCCTTATTTTAACTTTTTTTTTAAAAAACAATTTCAATTTCTTCTATGCAATCTTTCACATTTGCTTGATAATACCTATTTTTAAATCATAACTTTTTTTTATTTCAAAGACAAATTTTTTAATATGTCTCAAGTTCGTGATATTCTTAAGAGGGATATGAAATTATTTTATGATGATTTTGACAGTGAGAGCAATATTTCTGATTCATCAAGTGACACTATTTTGGTATCGGATTTCACTGAGTATAATCCTTTACATAACGGTCATTTTCATTGCATGAAAACTGCAAAAGGTATGTTTCCTGAGTCATTATTTGTAGCTATTGTGCCCGGGTTATTCGAGCGAAGTGGTAGAGGTATTCCATATATATTGCCTAGGGAAGTTAGGGCGGAAATTGCAATTTCAGTTGGAGCGGACATTGTAGTTGAAGGTCCTCCCATGGGAATTATGGGATCTGGCCAATATTCTCTATGTCTGTGCAAGATGTTTCAGGCATTGAACACTGATTATATTCCTCGAGGATACAAGCCTGTTGATGGGATGGATGAAATATTGAAAAGGATTAATATGGGTCATCATATTGCTTCAAAACCTTATAAAATAGTTGATAAGACAACTCACGAAACTCTTTTGAAGGGCAAGCTTGAGGAGGATAATTATGTGATAACATCATTTTCAAATTCTCTGTCAAAAATAGGATTTGATTATAAGGATAAATTTGTTTTTGTCGAACGGATTGAAGGTGTGAGCGGCACATTAATTCGTGAAAGTATTTTAAAGGACAATTTTGATAAAGTTTTGGGCATGATGCCTCCAAAGACTATTGAGGTATTGAAAAGGGAAATTGAAAACGATGGAATAATATATGGAATCAGGGATGAAGAGGCCATATTGGACACTGCAAACAATTATTCCGTTGATGAGCTGTCTAGCTTAAACATGTTCAATGAGAAATTGGCTGGAAACATCATTGCAAATAGGCCTTTTGATGATTTGGAAACATTGGAAAAATCAATATTGCAGGGATTTTCTTCCCATTTCAAGCAAAGAATCTTAAGCATAATGGAAAATCCGATACCAAAAAAAGTAATATCCCAATACATTGATAATTATCCATCTAATATCAGGATATTAGGTTATAAAGATAAAAAAAGTTTAAAAAAATTTAAAGAAAAAGTCCGCAATGAAAAAATTTCATTATATGGTTGGAGGCGGACTTAAAACATTGTTTATTACATTCTGTGGATTTGAAAGTCCATATATTGCATCCATAAATGTTGGATAAGCAGCGTGTAATATGAATACATATATTAAGTAATATATAACAACCAAAATTATCAGTACCAATGCTACGGTTAAGAGAATATCAACAACACTCATTGGCTCTTTTTCTTCCTGATAATTTAAATTGTGAATATTTTTATCCTTAGATTTTTTTCCGCCGTCTTTTTCAGCTAAGATTTCAGCTCTGATTCTTGCTTCCATCTCTTCTGGAGATTCATTTTTAGGCGGTTGTTTTTTGCTGTTTAAGAGGGTTTCCTCTCTTTCAGGATATTCTTTTCTAGTTAATGAGCCGTATTGTTCTTCATCTTTTGCCAATTGTTCTCCTAAAGGAACATTATCATCGAAGTATAGGTCATCCAAATATTTTTCGTACCTGTCTTCCAGGTCCACTCTGGCACTTGTTGGTTTTGGCTCATATGAATGATCAGGATAAATGAACTCTTCTGTTTGAGCAGGTGCCTGCTGTGGAATTTCATTTTGACGTGAAATTTCTTCGTTTTGTGCAATTTGTGGTTCCTGAGAGATTGGGCGTTGTTCTACTTGAGGTTGAACCGGTTCATTTTCGTATTTGGTTTCAATGCCTCCACTGTATTCCATATTGTCCTTTATGTTATATGGGGAATCGTCACGAATTTGTTTGATTTCATGAACTTCTGGTGTTGGAGGAACCTCTTCAACTACTTCTTGTGTCTGATAGATGCTGTTTTCCTCAGGTTTTTTATTAAGTCTTACAGGTTCAGTTACAGGTTCAGTTTGTACCGGTTCTTGAACAACTTCACTTTGTGCAGGTTGACTTGCGTTATTTTCAATTCCAAGTCCTACAATTTTTTCTAAACATTCTTTACAATAAATTTTACCGGCAATTTCCAAACCACATTCTTTACAAATTGATTTTCCGCATATTGCACATACATCTGTGCTTTCTCTTTCAGGATGATAATAGCATTCCATAAATTACACTCTCATAACGAATTAATAAATATAATAATCTTATATATGTTTTTTTTATTTATATAAAACTTTTCATTGTTTAGTTTTTTCGACGATTTTTTCGACAACTATCTCTGAAGCGATTAAATCATCAACAGTTGCAAGAAATGTGCCTAATTTTTCGCTGGTCACTTCATATTCAATAGTATTGTTGTCTAATTTTGATTTTAGATAGTTCTCATTATCGACTTCAAGAGAATCAAAAACCACCTTTGCATCATCTGAAGTTTTATATATGAAAGTAAGATCTCCATTGATTTTCATAATTTATTATTATATTATTTATCACCTAAAATATTTTAGGTGGCAAAAATTTCAAAAATATGGTAACCTTTATTAATGACTTAATCAATATATTTAAGTATTCTATTATATTACGATATAATTTTTATATAGCTATTGTTGAAAATTCACTATTTTTAGCTATTTTTAATTAAAAACAATTTATATTTATTTCGGAGGAATAGTAATGGTTCGTGCTTACACAAGAAGAGATTATATTAGAAAAACCCCAAATTCAAGAATCGTACAATACGATATGGGAAACTTAAAAGAAGAATTCCCAGTATCTTTGAGTTTAGCTGTTAAAAAACCAGCTCAAATTAGACACAACTCTTTAGAAGCAGCAAGGATTGCTTCTAATAGATTAATGCAGAGAGCTGCTGGTAGAATGGGATACCACTTAAAATTAAGAGTATACCCACACCAAATCGTAAGAGAAAACCCAATGGCAACCGGTGCAGGTGCGGATAGGGTACAAAGCGGTATGAGAAACGCTTTCGGTAAACCTATTTCCGTTGAAGCTATCGTTAAAAAAGGACAAAAGATAATCACTATCGATTGTAATGCTAAAAACTTTGAAGAAGCTAAAATTGCACTTAAAAGAGCAGGTATGAAATTACCGGTTCCATGTAAAATTGTTGTCGAAAAAGGTGAAGACTTAATTAAATAGATTTATTTAATTAATCTTTTTTTTACTCTTTTTTTATTAGTAATTTTTTTATAACATCTATTTTTTCATTAAATATTTAAACGTTAAAATTCATATTTAATTATAATATTGACTTAGTCAATGTATGAGATTTTCAAACCAAGAGGTTATATTTTATGTATGTTAAAAAATTTGAGGAGTTAAGCAAATCCGATATTGGAATTGCTGGTGGAAAAGGTGCAAATTTGGGTGAACTAACCCAAGCGGGCATTCCAGTGCCACCAGGTTTTGTAGTAACTGCACAAGCTTATAAATATTTTATGGATGAGGCCGGAATTAATGATCAGGTAATGGAAATCCTTGATGCAATCGACATCAACGATACCAAAGCTCTTCAGGCTGCAGCTGAAGAAATCAAAACAATCATTATCGAATCCCCTGTGAAGATGACACCGATGTGGCAATCAGGTCATCCGCAACCGCTGAAGATTTGCCTGAAGCTTCATTTGCAGGCCAACAAGATACTTTCTTACATGTATCCGGTGATGATGAAGTAATTGAATACATCAGGAAATGTTGGGCATCATTATTTGAAGCAAGAGCAATCTTTTACAGAGAAGAAAATGACTTTGAACATTCAAAAGTTTACATTGCAGTAGTTGTTCAAAAAATGGCAAATGCCGATAAGGCAGGAGTAATGTTTACTGTAAATCCATCCACTGGTGAAGAAATCGCATTGATTGAAGGATCCTGGGGACTTGGAGAATCAGTAGTGTCAGGGGATGTGACCCCAGACAACTATCAGGTTGATAAAAAGGACAACGAAATCATCAATGTTACAATCAGTGACAAAAAGGTAATGTACACAAATGATGAAAAAGGTACAAGTGTAAAAGTCGATGTTCCTGAAGACAAAAGAAAAGAAAGAGTATTGTCTGACGATGAACTCATTGAATTGACTGAAATGGGTAAAAGGGTTCAAGCTCACTACGGTGAACCAATGGACACTGAATGGGCATTTGAAAAAGACATGTTATTCTTACTGCAGGCAAGACCAATCACTACTCTGGGCAATGCCAGTGAAGATGCTAGGGATGCTTCCTCTGATTTAGGTGATGTTTTGGTAAGAGGTCTTGGAGCAAGTCCTGGAATGGCTTCCGGTACAGTCAAAATCATTTTAGACATTGATGAATTAGATAAAATCAAAGATGGAGACATCATGGTTACAACAATGACCACTCCGGACATGGTGCCTGCTATGAGAAGAGCAAGCGGTATCGTAACTGATGAAGGTGGAGTAACCTGTCACGCTTCAATTATTTCAAGAGAACTCGGAATTCCTTGTGTTGTAGGAACTGGTGATGCTACATCCACATTGGAAGAAAACACAGGCGTTACCTTAGACGGTAAAAAAGGATTGGTGTTTGATGGAATTTCCGAAAATAAAGAAGAGGCAACTGCTGTTGCAGGAACTGTTGAAGCAGCTCCGATCATAACCGTAACTGAAGTTAAAGCTAATGTAAGTATGCCCGAAGCAGCTGAAAAAGCTGCAGCAACAGGTGCAGATGGTGTTGGGCTTTTAAGAACTGAACATTTAATGTTAACCTCTGGAATTCACCCTGGCAAATTCATTGCCGATGGAAATGAAGATGAATTGATTGATACAATTGCAGACAATGTTCAAATTGTAGCTGATGCATTCTATCCAAAACCTGTATGGTACAGAACCTTGGATGCACCAACCGATGAGTTCATCACCTTGGAAGGTGGAGAAAACGAACCTAGAGAACATAACCCAATGCTCGGTTGGAGAGGAATCAGAAGAGAACTCGATCAACCTGAAATCCTCAAATGTGAATTCAGGGCAATCAAAAAATTGCACGAAAAAGGATACACAAACATTGGAATCATGATTCCATTATCACAAAGTCCAGAAGAGCTTAAACAAGCTAAGGCACTTTGTTCTGAAGTCGGCTTTGAACCTCACAAAGATGTTGACTTCGGTATGATGGTAGAAATTCCTGCAGCTGCAATAATGATTGATGAATACATTAAAGTTGGAATAGACTTTGTAAGTTTAGGAACCAACGACTTGACCCAATACACTCTTGCTGTTGACAGAAACAATGAGTTTGTAGCAAAACACTACACCGAAGAGCACCCTGCAGTAATGAAACTGATTGAAAGAACAATCAGGAAATGTGCAGAAGCAGGTGTTACATGCAGTATCTGTGGTCAAGCAGGTAGTGTGCCTCACATTGTTGAAAAACTTGTTGGATATGGAATTACAAGTGTATCATCAAATACTGATGCTATTGCTGATGTAAGAAAAACTGTTGCACGTGCTGAACAAAAAATTATTCTCGACGCTGCTCGTAAACGTCTAGAATAATCTTTTTATTCTTTTTTTATTTTTATTTTTTTCAAATTATTGTTAGATAGGTTACTTTATGGACGATAAGCCAATAGATAAGCAAGATATATTGAATGAATTGGAAGAACTTCACAAATTGGACCATAAGTATGCAGATGGCAGGATATTGGGTTCAATGTGTACTGAAGCGCATCCTTTTGCAAAGGAAGTATTTTGCAAATTTCTAGACACTAATTTGGGAGACCCTGGCCTTTTTAAAGGCACTAAACAGATTGAAAATAAGGTCATCAAATCTATTGGGGAATTATTGTCTCTTGATGAGGCCTATGGTAATATTGTTACTGGTGGAACTGAAGCTAACTTAATGGCAATGAGGGCTGCAAGAAATCATGCAAGAAAATATAAGGGAATTGTTGATGGTGAAATAATCATTCCTGAATCTGCTCATTTTTCATTCAAAAAAGCTGCAGATATGCTAAATTTAAAAATAGTTGAAGCAAAAATCGATGAAAATTATAAGATAGATGTTGAATCTCTTAAAGAGGTGATTTCTGATAAAACGGTTGCAATTGTGGCAATTGCCGGAACTACTGAATTGGGTTTAATCGATCCGATTGAAGAGATTTCAAAAATAGCCTTGGAAAATAATATCTATTTCCATGTTGATGCTGCTTTTGGAGGATTTTCAATTCCATTTTTAAGGCAAGCGGGTTATGATTTTCCTGTTTTTGATTTTTCACTTGAGGGGGTTTGTTCCATAACTGTTGATCCTCACAAGATGGGTTTGGCTCCAATCCCTGCTGGAGGAATTATTTTCAGACGGGAAGAGTATCTTGATGTGATGGCGGTTGATTCTCCATATCTAACTGTTAAAACACAATCAACCATTGTCGGAACTCGATTGGGCGCTTCATCTGCTGCAACCTATGCGATAATGAAATATTTCGGAAATGAAGGATATTCCAAACTTGCTCAAAATCAAATGGAAAATACTAGATTTTTTGCTGAAAACTTAAAAAAATTAGGTTATGAGATTATTTGTGAGCCCGAATTGAACATTGTGGCATTTAACCATCCGGATATGGATGCCAATGATTTGGCTCAAAAATTAGAAGATTTGGATTGGAAAGTCTCTGTTGCCAAATGTCCAGTGGCTATTCGTGTAGTCCTAATGAATCACATTAAAAAAAATCATTTGGAAGAGTTATTGAAAGATTTGGAAGAAATATATTAATCTTCAATACTTTCAACA
>CADBHR010000151.1 GCA_902794475.1 uncultured Methanobrevibacter sp.
AAATCATGCTCATGAATCTTCTTGTCGACTTTCCACCACAAACCGTTTGCCAGGGTTATTTCCCATTCAAAAGGCTTTTCCAGCTTGCTTGAATCATTTGTGCCAAATACGTTCACCTCATCTTTGCCTGCAGCTGAAAAATCGTGCGCCCTTATTCCAATATGGGTGATTCCAGGTGAAATTTTCTCAGACACCTCGAATTCAACGCCCCAATCAATGGATTTGACATGGTAGTCATCTATAATCTCGACTCTGGAGATGTTCTTGCATCCGGTAAGCCTTGCGACCTGAACCTTTCCGGGATTTTCAAACACCTCATGGGTGGGACCCTGTGCAATGACCTTGCCCTTGTCCAGTATTATAAGGTCGTCACAGAACTGGAACACCTCATCACGGTCATGGGTCACCAGAATTGAAAATCCGTCAAAATCCTCCAGCAAATTTACAAGTTCCAAGCGCAGCTGCTCCTTCAGGAATGCATCCATTGCGCTGAACGGCTCATCCAGCAATATCACATCAGGACCATATGCCAGAATACGTGCCAGAGCCACCCTTTGCTGCTGACCTCCAGACAACTGTCGTGGGTATCTTTTTTCAAGCCCCTCCAGATGGAAGCGCCTTATCATTTCAGAAACCCTTTTTTTGTCATCACCCTTTGACAGGCCCGCCGCAACGTTTTCCTCAACGGTCATGTTAGGAAACAGCGCATAATTCTGAAACAGATAACCAACTTTTCTTTTTTGAGGCTTCAAATTAATCTTTTTTGTAGAATCGAAATAGATGTACTCCTCATCTGTGGTCAAGCTCACAATACCATTATCAGGGTCCACAATGCCTGCAACGGATTTCAATGTCATGCTCTTGCCGCAGCCGGAAGGGCCAAGAATGCCCAAACACCCTTTTTTCAACTCAAAATCAACTTCCAAATCAAATTCCTTAAGTTTCTTTTGGATATTGACTTTTAATGATTTGTCGCTCATAATCTGCCTCTAAACATATAAAATCAAAAAATCTAATTAGAATTTTAAATTTCATTATTTAAATAACTTTACTCGATTAAACAGAGTATACGAAGTGAATTTAACATAATAACGGAAAAAAGGAATTTAAGATAAATTAAAAGAAGTATATCTCTAAATATTTAAATTAAAAGAATTTAAAGAATAAAATAAGTATGGAGAGTATATTCACTACTCTTCCAACAGGATTATATTTTTAGGATCTATCTTTAAATAATCCGGAATCACAAAATCATGCTCATCAATAAGCTTATCGGCTTTCCACCACAAACCATTTGCTAATGTGATTTCCCATTCAAAAGGCTTTTCCAATACTGTTGAGTTTAAAGTGTCAAAAGCATTAATGTCATCCTTTTCAGCAGGCACAAAATCATGCGCCCTTATTCCAATATGAGTAATATCTGATGAAATTTTATCAGATGTTTCAAATGTAACTCCCCAATCAATGGATTTAAGATGATAATCATCTACAATTTCAACTTTGGAGATGTTCTTGCATCCGGTAAGCCTTGCAACCTGAACCTTCCTTGGATTTTCAAACACATCGTAGGTATTTCCCTTTGCGATAATTTTTCCCTTATCCAGCACTATAAGCTCATCGCAAAACTGGAATGCCTCATCACGGTCATGGGTAACCATAATGGAAAATCCGTCAAAATCTTCCAGCGAATTCAGAAGTTCAATACGCAATTGCTCCTTTAAAAAAGTATCCATGGCACTGAATGGCTCATCCAACAATATGACATCCGGACCATAGGCAGATATTCGGGCTAAAGCAACTCTTTGCTGCTGACCTCCTGACAATTGTCGAGGATATCTTTTTTCCAGCCCGTCCAAATGAAATCGCTTAATCATTTCAGCCACTGTTTTGCCGTCATCCCCCTTGGACAGACCAACGGCAATATTCTCTTCCACTGTCATGTTGGGAAATAACGCATAATTCTGAAACAGATACCCCACATTTCTTTTTTGAGGCTTCAAGTTGATTTTTTTATCGGAATCAAAGTAAACGGATTCCTCACCACTGGTTAAACTCACAACACCCCTATCCGGCGTTACGATACCTGCAATTGATTTCAGTGTCATGCTTTTACCACATCCTGACGGACCAAGAATGCCCAAGCGCCTATTCTTCAGTTCAAAACTAACGTCAAGGTCAAATTCGCTAAGTTCCATTTGGATATCTACTTTTAACAATTTATTTTGCATAATATATCCTCTCAAATATAAAAATAAGAATTATCTCCACCGTTTTTCCTTTCTTATGGAAATATAATCCATGATGAAGATGGCAATGAATGCAATGAAAACAATGACGAGCACATAATTAAAGGCCTCTCCCATGTTGCCTGCAGCCACTTCAGAATAAACTGCCAATGGAAGAGTTCTGGTTTGACCGGCAATATTACCTGCAAGCATTGCTGTAGCACCGAATTCACCTAAACCACGAGCATATGCAAGGATTCCTCCACTAATAATTCCCGGCAAGGAATTTGCAAATAAAACTTTCCAGAAAATTTTCCATTCGGACATGCCCAATGTACGGCCGGCATCCAACAGGTTGTAATCCACCTGTTCAAAAGCGCCTCGAACGGAACGGTACATCAATGGAAAAGACATGACTATCGCAGCAATAACAGTTGCAGGCCATGAAAAAGCTATTTTATAAGCAAAAAAATCTATAAAAAAGCTACCTATAGGCCCCCTGACACCAAAAATAAATAATAAAAAGAATCCTACTACAGTAGGCGGCAATACAAGCGGAAGTGTGAAAACCCCATCCAAAAACATTTTAATTGGTTCATTCTTCATCTTAACGATAGCCCATGCAGCAAACAAGCCTAAAAAAAAGGTTATAAAAATTGATAAGCTTGCAGTTTTCATTGAGATGAGAACAGTAGACCAATCCATCATGTCAGCAAATCCTTTATAATTCTTGTTAATCTTATGTCTTTTCAAGACATATATAATTTTTCATGTCGTTTTAAAAAAAAAAGAAAGTAATGGAGGGAATTTAACCCACTCATTTTTTATTTTCCTACTATTACTTCAGTTGATTTGATAAGGGCGCATACATCGTCACCTTCAGTCAAACCTAACTTTTCAGCAGATTCTTTTGTAATAACTGCAGTGATGACATTAGGTTCTGTAATTTCAATTTTAATATTGGCCATTACAGCACCAAGCTCAACATCAGTAACCTTGCCCTTTAACTGGTTTCTTGCACTGATTTCCATTTAGAACTTCTCCTTAATTATTCGTGGAGAGTGAATCCATAATCAACAAATACATCTTTAGCTTCTTTGGTTTGCAAGAAGTCCATAAATGCTTTTGTAGCATTTGAATCTGTTGAATTTTTAAGTGCAGCTACAGGATAAATAACTGGAGTTTTTAAAGTGCTATCCGGTGCTTCACAAACTACTTTTACATTATCATTGGATTTAGCGTCAGTAGCATATACAATACCGCATTCAGCAGATCCCTGAGCAACTTGGTTTAATACTTCAGTCACATCTTTACCTAAGGACAGTTTAGATTCCACATCAGTCCAAATACCTGTATTGTTCAATACTTCTTTACCGTATTGACCTGCAGGTACGGATTCAGGGTCACCTATAGCAATGTTACCGTCAACATTTTTCAAATCATCAAATGAAGAGATATTAGCGTTTGAGTCTTTTGGTACAATTAAAACAACTTTGTTTTCTAAAAATTGAAGATTGGTTTTATTGTCA
>CADBHR010000152.1 GCA_902794475.1 uncultured Methanobrevibacter sp.
AAAACCACACAACACAAGCCGAACATGCCACCACTGCGGACACATAAACAAAGAGTTAAAAGTCAAAACACGCAACTGGAAATGTCCAAAATGCGGAAAAACACTTGATAGAGACACAAACGCAGCAATTAATATTCTAAACCGCTGGTTCAACGGGGATAGCCTGAAAAAATACTTAAATTAACCTTATTAAGTGAAAAAAATTCAGGAATCCCCATCCTCTATAGGATGGGGTGGTTCAAATAGTCACAGTTTATTATTTAATTTTAATATTTTCGGACATGTTCATTTCTATAACTTCATGATGCAATATGCTTTCGATTAAGATATTCTTGGGCAAAGCTACGGCCCATGAATTCAATGCCCTCAAAATTCATAATTACTTTTGAAAAATTTTCATCAAATCACCTAAATAAACATTTGCATGTAAATAACAATGGCTGGAATAATCAGAACTCCCATCAGGTGGGATTTGCCGATTCCAATGTAGTGTGGAAGCATTCCCATTGCTGTTGAGGTAATCAAAGCCATGCTCATGTATAAGACTGGCGCCTTATAGTAAAAGATGAATATGTACAGTATCACAATCTGGAGAATAATCACTCCAATCGACAGTTTCTTATAGTCCACACCACCCATCAGCCTCGAAAATGAGTCTCCAAGTTTTAAGGACAGTACCAGTGAGACTGACACGGCAATCAGTGAAGCGAAAATGAAAATCGCCAGATGGTTCAGACCCATTTCAAAAATCAGATAAGACATGTAGACGGCTATCCCGCTTCTTGGGTTTCCTATAATGTAGATTGCAATCAGTGAAAAAAGGCAGTCTGAAATGTTCAATCCGGATGTTGCAAGCAGGAAATTTACGGTATCGTCATCGCTATTGTCGTTAGTGCCGCTTACGGCCTGTGCTATTACAGTTCCCTGTGCCGGTCCGAAGCCCGGCAGAAAACCGAGGATGGCACCGGTTATTCCTCCTGCAAAAATGCTTTTGAACTTGCCATAATCAATGTTGAGCTCGTAGAAGGGATTCTGGTGGGGTATTGTTGAGGAGTCGTTCAGGCTGAAGAGTATTGTACTTATTCCAAACAGTCCTGAAAAAGTGCACATCAGTGTGATTCCGGAAGATATTGGTGTTTGGAAAATAATCCAGCCAAGAATTCCTGAAAGCACAAAGAGCAGAAGGGCCCACAGGAAATCCCTGAAGTTTCCGGTCATGCGACGTGTAAGGTAGATTGATGCGACAAGAAGTATTATCCATGTAAACGGCTTTGATACGTCGTGCATAATAGGCAGTGCTATTGCAAAGACTGGAAGCATCAGTATTGTCACGATTATTGCTCCGAATCCTCCGACGGACACGACCCTTATCACTTCCTTTGACCTGCCCTGAAGCACCATCCTGTGCCCTGGAAGTATTGATGTTGCGGTTCCCTCTTGAGGCACTCCCAAAAGCATTGACGGGACAAATTCTATCAGTGCATGGGCAATTGACATCGAAACCATGAGTACGCATAAGAATTCCGGTGATACAATCGTTAAAAGGAAAGTGGAAGATGCAAAAATTATGGCTCCTGCAGTATTGACGTGTATTCCAGGTATCATCCCAGTTGTTGTTCCTATCGCTATTCCTATAAAACATGCTATAACTAATTCTATCATAGCTATTAATTGAACAAACTATAATTTAAAGCTTGTTGAAGCCAAATAGTAGTATTTACTTTATTTTTAAATATTTAGGCGATTTGATGATATTGTTTCCATTAAATATAAATGTTATTAATATATTAATATAATAATATGGCTAATGCAAAGAAAGTTGCTGTGATTCTGATAGGACTGTTCGTGGCTCTGCTGCTGATTGCATTTTTTGTAGGCTCTGCAATCAATCTGCTCGTTCCGCCTTCCGAAGCGGTTTACAGTGACAAGATTGTTGAGGATATCGGCGGAGACAATGCTTTGGTTGCAACTTTGAAAGGCTGTGCTGAAGTGGGCAGAACAGATATTCCTGATGGAAATTTTAAAACTAATTTAAACCAGAATCTCTGCTGGAAGAATGCAAAAAATATCAGCTATGTGGATACTGAAGGCAATAAGGGTTATATTATTGTATGGAAGGATTTGTCTGAAAATTATCCTGCTATCTCAAGCAAATACAAGACAGAATACATTTCCGATTATGTCGATTCAATGAATGGGACCTGCTTTTTGGTTAATTTTAAGGGTACTGACGTAGTCTATGGAATAATTATTGCGGGTGATGATATAGAATGTTCCGAATCCAAATTGATGTATACGATTTTGGATTTGAACCGGTCCGAATTTACCCAAACCTACTCGACAACAAGTTACAGTTATCCGAGCAGTTATGGCGGCGGCTCCAGTCATTATCACACGGTGGTGCCGGACAGATACACATTGTCAAGAACTGACCCTGGTGCCTATTATGACCATTACGAATATGGTGACAATTACGATATTGATGACTATCTGGAATCTGAAGGATATGATTAGAATTTTTCACGGTTGAATTCCAGTGATTTCAGTGAGATGCCTGAAAGAAGTTCGAGCAGTTCATCACGAGGCATATTTAACTCATCGCAAATCATGTCATCCCATTCTTTTTCTTTTCTAATCAGAAATTCTGCTGTTTCATTTCCCTTTTTGGTTAGTGTGATTTTATATGCCCTTTTGTTTTCCTCATCTATTTGTCTTACAATCAGTCCCTTTTCCTCAAAGTCTTTAAAGGCTCTTGAAACTCCGCTTCTATCCATTAAACATGCCTTGGCAATATCAGATTGGTTTGTGCCCATTTCATAATATAAAAATAGCAGCATGTAATACTGGCTGGGCAGAATGTCAGTTCCGCTTTTGATATGCTTGTTCATGAAGAAATCATGAGTCTTGATTAGGGTAATCAGGTGATTGGCAATAAATGGGGAATCCTTGATTATATCGTCGTATTCAATCATAAAATCACTAATTAATATTTTAGTGTCAATGTTTAAATAGTATTTGTAACAAGTTAATAACATGAAAAGAAAAATCATCATCATTTTGGCAATACTTGCAGTTTGTATTTTGCTTGCAAGCCCGGTCGTTGCAAAACAAAAGGTAAAGGTTAAAATATCAACTGATGATTGTGTAATCAAGAATAAGGGATATATCACAATCAAACTGGTAGACAATAACGGAAGGGAAATCAGATCCAGCGGTAAGATAAAATATACAATTACCGATGAAAACGGCTATTATAAGTGGGTCAGCAAATCATACGGCAGCGGCATTAGGGTGAAGTATGATGTTGGCAGTTATACTGTCGATGTCAAGTTCTTCGGAGATTCCAAGTATAAAAAGGCCACAAAAACAGAAAGTATAATTGTCGAGGATAATTTCAACCCGTATACATATTACGATAACCATAACTGGGGTCTGAACCAGGAAGTTGACGATTATTTTGATGATAACTATTGGACTGAAGAGATTTATGACGATGTGGATGATCCGGAGAATGAGGCGTGGGACCTTTAACTTTATTGTGCAAGAATTCTCCGGCTTCTTTAAGCCGGGGGATGAATTGTACATTTTAGTGGGTTAGTGTCTATATTTTTTTTTATGTGGTGGGGTGAGATTAGTTTTCAAATGCTCTCGGATAAATGCTATATTATATGTATGTTATAATAATCTAATATAGAAAGATGGGGGAAAAACTTCAATAAGTTAATTTTTTTCCTTATTCTAAAAAAAATGAATCCTTTTAGTGATTATATTTTTTTAGTCACTAGGACGATGTTTTTTTTAGGATTTTTTTATAAGTTTAATAAAATGTGAAAAAAAGATGTTGAATATGTGTGATAAAACTTTTATTTTAACTGATAAGGTTGAATTTGTTCCTGATGAAGAGATGGAAAAGGAATTATGGTTTAATATTAATGCCAGTGCTTTTGTGTACAATAAAACATTGGAGTATAGT
>CADBHR010000153.1 GCA_902794475.1 uncultured Methanobrevibacter sp.
ACCTTCAAAGGGTTTTGCGATAGAAATTGCATCCTTAGGACATATCTCACTGCACCATGAGCAGCTTACACATGTATTTTCAACAATGAATGTTTCACCAGTGACTTGAGGAACATCAATCTCATCTGAGTACATGCATGTTGAACAAACTTCCCTAATGGCCTCTTCAGGACATATCCTTTTGCAGATTCCACAGAAAATACATTTGGATAAATCGACTTCGATTGAGTTGTTGACAACATCATTAGATGCTTTAGGAATATTTTTTACTGTTATTGCTCCGGCAGGACACATATCAGCACAGAATGAACAGTAGATACATTTTTCATCATCTATGTCGATTTCTCCTCTTACCAGTGCGGAACGGTCAGGAAGCTCCCTTTTGAAGATGATTGAATCCTGAGGACATATCATCATTGACGCTGCACTCAACATTCCATTTAGGATAGACGTCCAATTCTTTGATGCTGACATTATCGATGGTTAAGTCTAAAGCGCCGAACGGACATGCAGAAGAGCATAATCCGCAAAATGCACATGAATCAGCATTCACTGAAACCAGATCCATCTCTATCAGTCCGCGTGCAATAGGAACTGTAGGCCCCAATCTCAGTGAATCTGTAGGGCACACTTCGCTGCATATGCCACAGCCAACACAATTTTGATCCTTGTAGGACAATACTCTGTTTTCACTGCCTTTTCTTTCTATATTAAACATTTCAATCCCTCTTAGGCTTTTGATATTGCCTGATTAGGACAATTCTGAATACATAAATCACAGTCATCACATTTTTCAGCGATAATAGCTACATCGCCATTTTCCTCAACAAGCGCACCTTGTTCACAAATCTTTACACATAACCCCTGTACCGGACAATTTTCAATATGTCCGCAGGCGTCAGGGTCTATTTTTACTGCCATAATAATACCTCTCAAAATATTAACATAATTATGTCAATTAGAATTTTTATCGAACTGTACTTATAAACATATCGATTATTTTTCAGTAATTTCAAAAAAATAATGATATTCATAATTTAGGATTACCTAATTCAAATTATAATAAATTAATATTGAAAATAAATAAATTTAAAGGATATTTTAAGGAAATAATACTCATAAATAAAACTTAATTATTATCAGAAAAACATTGATATTTATTCATATTAAATTCATTGGAAAAATTCAATGGAAGCAATATTAGGAATATATGCAACTTATTTAGCCAAACAAACAAATGATTGACGAGAAAAAAATGCGATTTGACGTGTAGTAACCCCACATATATGTAAAAACGATGCGATGTTTAGAAAAATTGTGGAACAAATGCACATCATCAAAAAGATATAATTAATACAAAAACCTATTATATTATAAGGGGAATTACAAAATGAAAATAGTATCAATAGTAGGCAAGAAAAATACCGGAAAGACTTCACTGACAGTAAAGGTTATTGAAGAGCTAACAAGAAGGGGCTACAATGTTGCCTCCGTCAAGCATTCGCACCACTCCATTGAAATGGACAAGGAAAATACCGACACATGGAAGCACAAGCAGGCAGGTGCAAATCTTGTAGTGGGAGTCGGATCAACCACATTTTTCAATGCCCGCCAGGAAATGGATTTGAACAGGATACTGTTTTTGATAAAGCACTTTGATGAATATGATTTTGTAATCATTGAAGGATATAAAAGTTACAATTACCCTAAAATCATCACATCCCCTGATGTTCGCGATGAATACACCATAAAGGAAGTGGATTCCTTTACGATTGATGAAGATGGCGTCAAAGAACTGGCCGACCTCATAGAGCAAAGGGGCCATGACATCGTCGACACATTGTTTGCAAACAACTGCGGATTCAACAACGGCGAGGCAATTGCAGCTGAAATCCGTAAAGGCAACTTAGGTGTCGGTGACTTGGATGAAACCTTGAGCTACCTGTCAATCGACGGACATGTTGTTGGACTGAATCATTTTGTAAGCGATTACCTGAAGCAAAGCGTAATGGGCGTCATAAACACATTGAACCTCAAGGACTATGACGTTGATGACATCGGAAAAATCGAACTGGTCATTCCAAGTGAAAATGTTTCCAAAAGCCCTATTGAGGCGGATTGCACCATACTGATCAATGACAAGCCCCTTGAAATCAACGAATTTACAAGGACAATCGTTTCAAATTCAATCAAGGGAATGATAAACTCCATAAAGACCGAAGACAATGTCAAAACAATCGATGTTGAAATATCAGACATTTCAGATGACCTGGCCGGTGCCGACATCATCCTAAAGACAAACGGCCATGATGTGGAGCTCAACGCATTCACACAGGGCATTCTAAAGGAAACAATATATGCAACCGTCAGCTCATTGAGAATCGATGAGGAAATTTCCAAATTAACTGTCCGGGTGGAAGAATAATGCTTGAAAATGTTGTAAGAGACAAATACGAAAGGCCTATCCTTTCACTGAGAATCACGCTCACAAACAGGTGCAACGTGAACTGCCTGTACTGCCACCACGACGGAATGGTAAAGTCAAAGGATGAAATGACAGCCGACGAGCTGTATACAATCTGCAAGATTGCCAAAAAGATTGGCGTCAGGAAAATCAGGCTTTCAGGCGGAGAGCCTCTTCTTAAAAAGGACATCGTCGAGATTGTCGAAAGGATTGCAAGCCTTGACTTTAAGGACATCTCAATGACAACAAATGGAATCCTTTTGGGGAAATATGCACAGGACCTGAAGGATGCAGGCCTTGACCGTGTCAATGTAAGCCTAGATACCCTCAACCGTGAGACATTCGAATTTATCACCAAAAAGGACTATCTCGAGGATGCGAAAAACGGAATCCTGAAGGCAGTTGAGGTCGGACTGTATCCGGTAAAGATCAATATGGTCATCATGAAGGACATAAACCAGAACGAGATTAAAGACATGTTCGAATTCTGCAAGGAGAATGACATTGTGCTTCAGCTTATTGAACTCATCGAAAGTGAAAGCTGCGATGACGACAAGTTCAGCGAGGACTACCATTACAAGCTCGACGACATCGAAAGTGAGCTGGCTGATATAGCTGATGATGTTCGTGAACGTGAATTTATGCAGGGTCGTAAAAAATATTACATAGACGGTGGAGAAATCGAGGTAGTCAAGCCAGTTGATAACGCTAAATTTTGCGCAAAATGCTCCAGATTGAGGATAACACCTGACGGCAAAATCAAGCCATGCCTGTTAAGAAATGATAATCTGGTCGAGCTGATTTCACATGTGAGAAATGGTGAAAGCGAAGAAAGACTTGAAGAAATATTCTTAAATGGAATAAACAAGCGTGAACCATTCAACTCTTAAAAAAAAAGAATAATAGCTTAAAATTAAGATACTATAACATTTTTAAACAGTTCTTTGTCTGTTGATGATAAGATTACCAATTTGCCATTCTTGACATAACTGAATCCATTGAAACCAGGATCAGTGAATTCATATCCTTCGACACCATTGATTGTTGTTTTGTTTGCTTCATCACCAGCGATATCCCTTGCATAACTATCATTGGCAGGAGTATCTGATGCGCTGACAGAAAGTATTATTGAATCTCCTGAAACATTAGTATATACTTTTGAAGAAAAGTTTAAATCAAGAACGGGATTGTCAACCTGTTGGTTATAAACAGATTCGTTTTCAATCTCACTAAATCCGTTAGGAATAGCAAAATCGACTCCAGCGAGAGTTACATATTCCTTTGGAGAGCCAAATAAAACATTGGAAACCTCATTGATATTGAATGCACATGCTGTTGACATTCCAGCAATCACTATAAAAAAAGTTAAAATCACTAAAATCTTTTTATTCACAGTATCCCCCAATATAACATTGTTAATTTCCAACGAGAAAAAAATAAAAAAGGTAATAGGGATAACCCTATAACCATTTAGCTTTGGATACGTGGTCGGTAAATGGAAGTGGGTCGTCACTGCCCATACCTGGGATGTATCCGTA
>CADBHR010000154.1 GCA_902794475.1 uncultured Methanobrevibacter sp.
TCATGCCTAATAGTCAAGGAAAATCCACATATTATTATGAATGGAAATGCTTTGACGAAAAAATAGGCATGGCCTAAGAATCTCCAGCTTCTACAAGCCGGAGAGGTTCAATAACTGCACATATGAGGAATATCTTGATTCAGTTAAGGAGAATCAGGTGCTTTGGAAATAATCAAAGTAAATGGGGATCAATATGCTGTTGATTCCTTTTTTTGGCGGTGATGACAAAAACAAAATCAAAGATTGTCTCAAATATCTTGAAGAGTTCAATGAAGTAAACAAATTCAAGCCAATTAAAATTGATAAGACTTCTTAACAGCATTTCATGTGCTGTTTAAATATTTTTTTTCAATAATGGAATATATTTTTTTAACTTAATTCGTTAGATTTATTTATTTAATTTTTAATATAATACTTTGAGGAGTAGTCATGCCATTGTATAAAATGAAAAAAGTATGGGATTATTGTTCTGTGTGTGGGTTTATATTGATGGTTTAACTGATAATACTGAGTCACTTAAGGTATTGCTGCTTATATTTTTGATGGATTCATTATTATTTGGATATGGGATGACAATTACTCGAGATAGAATGAATGAAGGTGTACGATTACCAAAAATCATGTTTAAAGATGTTTTAATATTGGGATTTAAATCATTTATTGTTTTTGCAGTTTATTTGGGTGTTCAGGGATATATTTTGTGGCTTATATCATCTCCTCTTGGGTTTCCTACATTTGATTTGGAAGACCTGTTAATGGACGCTCCCGAAACCGCTCATTTACTGTTTTCACATGATCCCGTTGATGCACTCATGTTTCTTGTTCTGGGAGCGATTCTGTTTTATGTTACTGTATTTTTCATGGAAATCGCATTGGCAAGGCTTGCAGATACTGGAAAATTAAGATCCGCTTTTAATTTGGTTGGAATCAAAAGAAATATTGATGAAATCGGTTGGGGGGAATATGCAAAGGATTATACAATGATTGTTATAGCTATGGCTATTTTTTCATATCTTACCATTATTGTATTTCCAATTGATATTTTAAATTATGTTTGGGGTGTTTTCTTGTACCTGTTAATGTTTGTAACTCAATTTTGGGGTATTGGTCTCATTTATAGTAAGGTTAAAGAAAAACAAAAAAGTGAGCGTTCCCAAGTTGAGGAGTCTTGATTCTGATTTTTTTTCATGTGGGTTTGGTGATGGTATGGCAGATAAAATTGCATTGGCTCCCTGCAACGGAATGAGTCCAAACGGTTTGGTGTCTCGTGTAGCGGTAGGGGACTGTCGAAATGAAAATGAAAACGTAATATCTATTTGTATGGGTTCGACTTCAGCGGATATTGAAGGCAGGAATGATGGAATGCTTAGGATTTATCCGATTGTTGCCGTCAACGGATGTCCGAACAGTTGTGTCAACAAAATTCTAAAAAATAAGGGAATCGATGTGGCTGGAACAGTTGCAGTCAATGAAGTTTTAGATGGTCTTGAAGTATCTGCAAGAGATTCCTTCAGATTAGACAGTGAAGCTGAAGAATGTGTAAAAATAATAACTGAAGAATTAAATAAAACAATAGGAAAAATCTTGTGATATTTTTAATAACTATGAATGATATATTTTACATTATGAATGTGGTAGTTATTAATGCAAGTCCAAGAAAAAAGGGAAACACCGCAAAACTTTGCAAAAAAGTTGTTGACGGAGCAATGGATAATGGTGCCAATGTGGAATTCATCAATCTTTACAGCTATGATTTTAAGGGATGCATGAGCTGCTTTGCATGTCACCTTAAAAAGAATCTGAAAAATCCGTTATGCTTCTGGAGAGATGACCTTAAAGAGATACTCAAAACATGCCTTAAGCTGATGCAATAGTTTTGGGAACTCCAATCTATTATGGCTCAATCTCATCATATGCACAGGCATTTCTGGAAAGGCTTCTTTTTGCAGCAGACACATATCTGATTGATGATGACGGCAATCGGATGTCCAAGATTAAAAATGAAGTTAAAACAGCCATGATCTACACCATGAACGTTCCAAAGGAAATGGATTACTTCAACGGTGAAGACCAGCTCGCCATCATGAGAGGGTACCTGACAAATATATTTGGTGAATGCGAATCGCTATATGCATATGATACAAAGCAGTTCAGGCACTATTCTGCTTATGTGAACAACATGTTTGATGCTGAGCATAAGGAGGAAAGCGAAAAAACCCAATTTCCAAAGGACCTTCAAAAGGCATACGAATTGGGTCAGAGAATATCAGAGAGTGATGATTAGTAAATTTTTCACTGAATGTTCTATTAACAGAAAAAATTAGATTAGATTTGATTTTTAGCAAGCGCTCATTAGGCACTTGCTAAAATATTATTAATTATTTTTCAAGAACGGCAATATAATCCATTCTTTTTCTCAGCATTGGAAGCCAGGTTAATATCCTGTAATGTGGCTTGTAGACATTGACTCCGTCAAACAGATTAACGTCTTTTATCCATTTGAAATTATTGTTGAATTTTGTTAGTTCATTGCCTTTTTCAACGCCCCATATGAACTTGGAGTCTGTATCTTCTATTGATTCCTCTTTGGTGTTCTTAACTGAAACCGGAGGCATTATTTCCATGAATACTGTGCATTTTTCAAAATTTTCATCTATTATGTTTATTATGCGTTCAATGTCATTCTGATTCAGATACATTGTCAATCCCTCAACAATGAATAGGACATCATTTCTTATTGCAATCTCCTGTGCCCAGCCTGAATCCATTGCTGAATAGGCAAGTGTTTTGACCCTGTCTGTATCCTCAATGTATTTCAATCTGTATTTTGCTGAGTTTTCCAAATCAACATTGTACCAGTTGATTTTGCCGTTGTCCAGTCTGTTGAAGCGTGTATCCATTCCGGATGCAATATTTACGATTGTGCATTCAGGATGGGCGTTAATGTAGTCTCCGACCATTTTGTCCAGCACTATTGTTCTTGCAATGGTTCCCATCTGCATAAACTTATCCTTTTCAGCTATACTGAAATCGTAATCAACTTTTGATATTACTTCTATTGCCTTTGAATCATAGAATTTATGGTTTTTTTGCTGTGAATGTTTTGCTTTTGCAAACAATGTTAAAAGCATGGTTTTTTCTACGCCTTCTAAATTCATAAGTTTTCCTCCATGGGTTATTTTGATTTATATAATAATTGTGTCCTATACTATATAAATTTTTAGGCATGCCTAAATTTTTCAGAGTATTGTGATTCAGCAAAATATTTCTTACTTGAATTATAGATTATGTCCTATGAAATATGTCAAACTTGGAAACTCAAATTTGAATGTAAGTCGAGTGTGTATGGGTTGCATGGGATTTGGAGACCCTCAAAATGGGATGCATACATGGACACTGCCTGAGGCGGAATCAATTGAAATTATAACTAAAGGGCTTGATGATGGAATCAATTTCTATGACACTGCAATAGGATATCAGAACGGAACATCCGAGCAGTATGTCGGAAAGGCGATTCGTGAAAACGCATCAAGGGAGGATGTTGTGGTTGCAACCAAGTTTCTGCCAAGATCAGAAGATGATATTAGGAACAATGTCACGGGTCAGGAGCACATTCACAACATGGCTGAAAAGAGTCTTGCCAACCTGGGCCTTGATTATATCGACCTCTACATCTATCATATGTGGGATTATAACACTCCTCTGTATGATATTCTCGAAGGTTTGAATGAGGTAATTGAAGAAGGCAAGGTTAAATACATAGGCATATCCAATTGTTTTGCATGGCAGCTTGCAAAGGCAAATGCACTCGCCGAAAGCGAAGGATTTGCAAAGTTTATATCCATCCAAGGACATTATAATCTGATTTTCAGAGAAGAAGAGCGCGAAATGATTCCTCTGTGTCAAACGGACAATATCGCAACAACACCGTACAGTGCCCTTGCATCAGGAAGACTGTCAAGGCTTTCAGGAAATGATTCTAAAAGAATGAAAGAGGATTTCTACGCC
>CADBHR010000155.1 GCA_902794475.1 uncultured Methanobrevibacter sp.
GATATTGCTGATGGTAATGCTACAGCTATTGAACCGACTGGCGAGCAAACAGTTCAGGCAGTCGAGGAATTAGAACAGACTGATGAAACAATAGGTCAGTCAGTTGATGATGGAATAAATGGTGCAAATGATTGTGAAGAAATATTAGGCGAAGATGAACCGTTTAATCCTACAGTTATCTGGCCTCATGATAGTTATTTTTTTGAAAATACTGACAGACAGGGAGTTACTCTGAGCAATGCTTTTAGTTTGGGAGAAAAGTTTCATGTTGGTGTAAGGGCTCCAGCGACTAATGGAACATTTAGGGTTTATTATGCAGGAGTTAATGAATTCGGATATTTCAAATTCAATGATACTGTGTTGGCATCTGCAGATATAGTTGATGGAATTGGAGTTGTCGAATTGTCAATCCCAAAAGGAGGAAATCCAATATATACTGTAGACCATGATACGATGGATTATTGGATTGAATATTCTACCACTAAGGGAAGCGGTAATTTATCGTTTTATACAATTTTCATTAAAAATAATGAAAATATTTCCGCACAAGTTTCTCCTATGGAATTCATAGAGGGAGGCCTTAATACTGTAACTCTTCAATTTTCTGCACCTATAGAGGGACAATTACAGTATTATCTGGATGGAATCGGAAACTACTTTGAACATGATATAAATGTAGAAACAAAATCTGCAAATGTGCAATTTGAATATTTAAGTGTTGGAAAGCATGATATACGGGTCTTTTTCCTTTACGGTGAAGGATATGATGGTGTTGGCAAGTTTTCAAAAACATTTACGGTTAATGTACTTCCGCGGACTCCGGTCATTGTACCAACAGCCACTAAAATCACTTCATCCAAAGTAACCACAAAATATAATGTTGCTAAAAAACTTGTCTTTACTCTTAAAGACGAAATTGGTCATGGTATATCAGGTGAAAAGGTCACAATTACTTTTAATGGAAAAACCTATAATAAAGTTACTGACGCCAATGGTCAGGCAAGTGTTGATGTTTCTGCGGGATTAGCCCCTAAAACATATAATGCATACATTAAATTTAATGGGGATGAAAGTTATATTGCATCTTCTGCCAGTTCAAAAGTAGTCGTTTCAAAAGCGTCTCCAAAGATAACTGCAAAAGCGAAGTCTTTTAAAAAATCTCTTAAAACCAAAAAGTACACAATAACCTTGAAAAATAATATAGGCAAGGTTATGAAAAACACCAAAGTCACAATTAAGGTTAACAAAAAAACCTACTCTGCAAAAACCAATTCCAAAGGTCAGGCAACATTTAAAATCACTAAATTGACCAAAAAAGGCGTATACGCTGCAGTAGTAAAATATGGCGGAAACAGTAATTATAATGCAGTTACTGCAAAAACCAAAATAACAATCAGGTAGATGAAATTCATCTGCCTTTTTTTTATTTATCAATTTTAAAAATTATTGAAATATGGGAAATAATTAATATATAGAATGCTTGCAGTTTCATAAAACTTAGACTAAAACGTTTAAAACCACATATGGGAATGCGCATGCCATAATAAATAGTATAATTCCTAAAGCTAATTTAGGGTTATTCTCTTCTAGGGATCCGGAAATAATTAACACTATTGAGATGAATCCAAAAACTACTGGAAGAATATGAGAAAATATTGTAGTTCCAATCACTGCCATTTTAAATCACTACTATAATTTTACCTTGTTTAGTTATATAAACTTAACTTTAAAATAATTGTTTTTAAATTAAATAAACTTTTTATACTAATTCTTTTAAATATTTGATTATGAGAGTTGATACGCATCATCATCACAAAAAAGCGGGTGAAAATTTAGCGGTGGTCTTTTTCCTAAACCTGACATTTAATATCATTGTCATAGTGGGCGCTCTTGCCACAAATAGTATGGCTATATTGAGTGATTTTATTCATGACCTGTCAGACACCATTTCCATCGCTTTGGCATGGTTTTTGGAGCGTATCGCTCAAAAGGATTCATCTGAAAACTATTCTTATGGCTATCAGCGCTTTTCAATTCTTGGGGCGGTAATAATATCTGTTTTTGTCATTATAATGGCATTTGTGATTTTGTCAGAGGCGATTCCTCGCCTGTTTGCTCCAGAAGGGGTTGACGCAGGTGGAATGCTGATTATTGCAGTAATTGGCCTGATATTCAAATCACTTTCTGTATACAGGCTTCATCGTGGTGAAACCTTCAATGAAAAGGCAATTCTGTTCCATCAGATGGGGGACGTATTTGAATGGGTTGCAATCTTGATTTTAAGTTTGGTGCTGATGTTTTGGGATGGTGCGGCATATCTTGATCCATTCGTTTCCATTGGTATTGCAGCATGGCTGATATTTAATCTTGGACGCAACTTGATTAAATCGGTTCAGATATTGCTTCAGAAAACTCCCAGCAATTTTGATGTTGACGAATTCAAAGCATCAATTAATTCCATCGATGGTGTAAATTCAATTGATGATTTTCATGTTTGGTCACTTGACGGCATTGATTCCGTTTTGACGGTTAAGGTTTCTATCAGCAATTGGGAAATTCAGGAAGATATTAAAAAAGAGATTTATGATATTGCTTCCAAATATCATATTGTTGACATTACCATAGAATTTGATTAATATTGTGGGTGGAATTCATGACATTGGTGGTTATTGGACCTGTAACACATGATCTGGTGGTTATTGGAGAAGAAGAATCCCATAAGATTGGTGGAGCAACATATTTTCAAAGTTTTGTTTTTGAAGAGTTTCATAATGATTATTTGGCTATAGTGAACTGTTCTGACGAAAAATTGGTTGAGGGATTTCCTTCAAGCGATAAGGTTAGGGTTATTAAAAAGGATGACACTCATTTTTTCATAAATAACTATCCCTTTGAAGATGACAGGGATACACGAGAGCAATTTAGCAATTTTGCCAACATTCCCATATTGGTGAGTGATTTGGAGGATATCCTGCCTCGTGAAATAGAGGGGTTTGTTTTAAATCCATTGAACCGTTATGATTTTCCTGCCGAAACTGTTGAATATTTAAAAAGTTTTGATGTTCCGATATTCGCATCAATACAAGGTTTTTTGAGACTTCCTGATGTGCAAGTAAATGAAAATTATACCATAAAATTATCTAACTTTGAGGAGTTAAGTGGTATTTTATCAGGTGTTGATGTAATATTCTTAGATGAAGCGGAAAAAAACATAATTGGCAATGATTATGATGTAGATGAGATGGTCATAACTAACGGTTCCCATGGGTCTAGAGTAATTTCTGATTCGGAAATAAAAATCGATGCAGAGGAATGTGTTAAAGTTGTGGATACGACCGGTTGCGGAGATACTTACATGGCGGCATATGTCACACAAAAATTATTGCTCAAATCATGTGAAATTGCCGGAAGGTTTGCCTCGAAGATTGCCAGTAAAAAAATAGAAAATTTTGGACCCTATTGTTTTAAAAAATAATTAATCTTTTTTAAATTCATAATCATTATTTTTAAGGGTCATCATTTCTTATTTTTAATACTTTTTGTTTGAAATTACATTGATTAGAAAACTTTATTAATTAATATAATTATAATTATATATGCATTTTTGAATTTTTTTTACACTTTTAAAGGGTCATCATGTTAAACAAATCAACTAATATAATCGAAAAGGAATTTAAGAATT
>CADBHR010000156.1:0-488 GCA_902794475.1 uncultured Methanobrevibacter sp.
ACATCACTGTTAGTTACAGAGAAAATCCTTGCAACATTGTCACCATCCAACGTGAAACCGTTACCATGAACAGTAACAGCACGACCAATGACAACACCATCTTTAAAGGCATCATCAGATCCAAGTTCAAATTTATAATTGTCATCCAGATAAACATCACTGTCATTATTGCCGTTGATGGCAGTATTTAAATCAGCGAATGTTTTAGGATTCGCCGATAATGCCTCATTTTCATCAACAGCGGTTAAATCATCATTTTCCAAATCAATTTCATCAGTCATTTCTATATTTGTAATGTCAGTTTCTTCCACACTAACAACATCATCTGTAGCATTATCTGCTGCACTTACTGCCGAAACAGCCAATAACGAAACAAAAAATATTGATATTATCATTAATTTTTTATTTAACAAAACTTTTTCCCTCCAATTTAAATTATAATATGATAAATATTGTGTCTAAATTAGTATATATTAGTTTTGAAAAGA
>CADBHR010000156.1:537-4215 GCA_902794475.1 uncultured Methanobrevibacter sp.
TCTGGAACATACAAATATACATAAAATACACTATAATATATGCCCACCATGCTATTTAAGTCCTTCCTCCGCCGCCAATGACAATTAAACTTACCCAATTCAAGCTGTCACATATACATGAAGCTTGATATGCCTTGGCTGAGCTGAAGTGTTGATCAGGATTGAAAAATTGATTCATGAAATTAGACAGAAGGGTATTGGATTGAGGAATGGTCGAAGGTCTGTGAAAAATAAAAAAAGAAAAATTCAATTATAAATAAATTTCAAGAGGATAAATAACAAAATGCACTTATAATAGCAGCAGCAATAATAAGTACTGTTAACACAGGATTAAATAATAGCAAAAGAATATGGAAAAAAATTAAAAGATAAATATGGACTAAAAATTAATATAACCTTAAAAAAATCAAATATTAATAAAAATATATCAAAAATTATTACAAAATTGGTGGAATTTATCTGCACTCCGATAAAAATTCATTTTGAACCTTCACAACTTCGGCACTGGTGTCAGCTTCACTGTATGCCTCAAGCAAATCATGATTAAGTTCAATGAAAGTATGTCCCCACTTATAACCTTCCATCAAATCAATTGCCTCTTCCTTAAAGCGAGTTATGTAAAGTGTGGCACTGATTGCTTCAACAGTTGATAGAATACAGGCTTTTCCATAGTTGACCGGATTTGTGGCAATCAAAAATGGCAATGACCTGTGGTATTTTGAAAGTGAAAAGAATTTTTTAGAACTTGACACCTCATTCCATGAGCAGTCAAGCCCTACAATTCCTCTCCTTTGAACATATCTGTAGTCTTCATATGATACAGCCTTTTCAGCATACGGATTGAGAACTATCGCACCTGAGGGAATCTTGTTGATATTTTCAACAAGCCTGCATTTCCCCATTTTTGCCAGCTTGATGGCAGTGCACTTTTTCTTGTCGCACTCGTTTGCATGAAAAACTGTAATCCTCATCCAGCCGTAGCCTCTTCCTGTTGTTGTAAAGCAGAAGTGTTTCCTGCCTTAACTTGATTAACCAATTCCATTTGCTCTGCAAACTGGTCTTCTGTCAAACCGAATTCCTCATTGATTTTAGGAACATTCTTGCTTTCCTTTAAGGTAAGGCTTTTAAGCAATGGCTCAACAAAGTTAGTGTATGATTCACCATATGTATTTTGTGTTGCATTAACTTTGGATTTTGAATCGATAATCATGTAAATCAGGTATCCCTGCTTTTCGCCCTGGGCTTGACAAATGACAATGTTCATTGTATCAGTTGAATTGGTGTCATTTCCTTCAACTGCTTGAGTGAAGTAAATATTCCAGTCCTGACCGTTGAAATTACGTTTTTCAGGATTCATTACACCTTGTATGTAATATATGTCCATAAGTGCATTTGAATCATCTACTGTTGATATGTTATATGTTATTTTGTTTTCCTTATCCTCATATGAGTGCATAAATTTCTCAGAATCGTTTACTAAATCAACCTTTCCGGCAAAACTGCCTTCCATGAAATCAGTTTTGAAAGGGGTAGTTTGTGTAATTTTATTTCCATCATTATTATTTAACATTCCAGTAGCGAATATAACTCCTAAAACAGCAATTATTACAACCACTACTGCAATTATAATAAAATTTTTATTTTCCATTAAAAATACTCCTTAAAATATTTGTTAATATATTTTTAGTAAAAAGTCTTTAATATAAGTTTAGTTAGATATTAAATTAATAATTTATAGAATAGGTCATTTTATGAATAAAAAATTTAAGTACGAAATATTATTGATAGTTCTACTTATTATTGTAATAGTTAATCTATCATTCATTATCGGCGAGGTAACTAAAACCTCCAATAATATTTATAATGTCACTGAAATAGGAAGCAATGAGAACGGTACCGTTTATAAGATTATAGCCGGAGACCCTTCTTCCAATGAAACAGTCGGCATTATTCTAGGCGTCCATCCAAGAGAACATGAAATTCACGAGGAGGTCAACAAAACAATTTATAACATCACATCTGAAAACGGTTCTCAAAACCTGACTAAACGTTATGTTATCTATTACATTCAGACAATTGATAACCTGACCACCCATGATGAAACCCGGACAGCAGGGGAGGAGCTTGCAAATAAGTTCATTGTTCCAAATATTGAAAAGGACAAACCATTCCTTGTTGTGGATGTCCATGAGATAAATCCTGATTACGAATATTCCAACTTCGTATTCAGCCTTTCCAACAGAACGGACAAGATTAATTCATTCATTTCAAAGATAAGCAATGAAGTTAATCTTGTCGATTATAATTTTGATTTGGGAACAAGTCCAGAGAAGGTTACAAAACCGATAGCTGACAAGGGAATTAATACATTGCTGGTTGAAACCTCCATTACAGATTCTCTCTCCCAAAAACATAAGACAGCAGAGAATTTAATTAAAAGTTTAGACGGATTGACACCTTAGGTGATTTTATGCAGAAAGTTCGCGGAATTCTAATCGGCCGTATGCAGCCTGTTCACAATGGCCATATGGAAGTTATCAAACAGATTCTTGATGAAGTTGATGAGATAATCATTGGTATCGGCAGCGCTCAGGCAAGTCATGAGCTTAAAGACCCGTTTACTGCAGGTGAACGGATTGTCATGATGAGCCAGGCCCTTGCAGAAAGAGACATCGATCCCTCAAGATACTATATCATTCCAATGCAGGACATCAATTTCAATGCTATTTGGGTTTCCCATGTTAAAATGCTAACCCCTCCATTCAATATTGTTTATTCAGGAAATCCCCTGGTTAAGCAGTTATTCAGTGAGGAAGGATATGAAGTCAAACAGCCTCCGTTATATGACCGCCTGCATCTGTCCGGAACTGAGGTTAGAAGACGCATTTTAAATGATGAAAATTGGCAGGAATTGGTTCCTAAAGCCAGCGTTGATTTGATTAACGAAATCAGCGGTGTTGAAAGATTAAAGAATTTATCAGTTAAAGAGGTAAGTGACTTATAACAATAGTTATATAATATGTTGAATATAATATATTACTTGGAGATGACACAATGGTTGTAAGAGTAATAGAAGCAAAAGAAGACAAAGTTACAATGGCAGACTTAATAGCCGGATTAAAAAAAGACACTAAAATTGATTATTCAGGCGCAATTTTTACTTTTGAAGGAATTGTGCGTGGAAAAGAAGAAAACATGAATTTAGAAAAGTTAATCTTAACAACTCCAGACAAGGAAAAAACAAAAGATGAAATCGAAAAGATCGTGGAAAATGCAAAGATAAAATATAACGTTCATGAAATATCCGTAGTTCACTATATCGGTGAGTTCTACACCGGAGACATGCTCTTTTTAGTTGCAGTGCTTGGTGCACACCGTGGTGAAACCCTTGATGCCCTAAAAGAAGTTATTGAAACCGTCAAATATGATGTTGAATTTAAAAAAGAGGAAATTTCCAAAGAGGGTACCAAAACCATATTGGCCGGAGGATAATCCTCATGTTATTTACGATTATCCGATTTGTTGTATTATTTGTGATAATTTATGCGATAATTGAACCTCTCCGGCTTGTAGAAGCCGGAGATTCTTAGGCCATACCTATTTTTTCATCAAAGCATTTCCATTCATAATAATATGTGGATTTTCCTTGACTATTAGGCATGAAATCTACTAAGCATA
>CADBHR010000157.1 GCA_902794475.1 uncultured Methanobrevibacter sp.
TATCGGCATCGGAAACAACATCGTATTCGAAGAGGATAAGGGAAAGCTATTCATAGACCTTCCGGATGAACTTGACATGAAAGGTAAAGGGCTGTCACCTAAAGTTGATGTTTTGCTGAAAGACAATGGAGATTCATTTGGAATTGATACTATGAGCTTGATAGATGTAGGCGTAACCAAAAATCCGAGAAAGATAACCTTGTTGAATTCTGAAATAACTGGCGAGACTGGAGAAACTGGAGAAACCGGTGAAACAGGTGTGACCGGTGAAACTGGAAATCCAGAACCTGCACCACAGCCTCCAGAACCGCAAAACCAGGACGCTAATGTTGCAACTAATCTGCTTTTGGAAAAACTTCAGGGCAAAGATGCTGAAATTGGAAAACTTCAGGATGAAATAGACAACTTGAAAAAGGAATCTAAAAAGTATATCAAAATAAAAAAGGCTATAGAGGAAAACAAGGAATTCATAAACAATAAGGAAGATATTCTAAAAGAATTGTCTGAACTTAGAAAACATGAAAATGAAAGGAAAATTAAAGAGTACGAAGCCAAGTACAACTTTAACTATAATGAAAACGCACAGGACAAGGAAATAATCGATAAGCTACTCACAGGTGATGTTGATATGGAGCTGATGGAAAAATTGGCTGAAAGAAGAATAAAAATTGAAGCTACAAATGACATTTCAGCTCCTGGCGGACGCAACCCTCAAAACTCAGGTGAAGTCGGTGAAACCGGAACTAATGGAAAAACAGGAGATGAAAATGCTCCGTCATTTACAACCCGTGAAGAATATAACAAGATTCTAAAGGACATGGGATTCAACCGAACTAGAATATAGCTATGATGGTGTTTTTCTAACTTTTCCACCGGAGCTATACTTTCATTGAATCGCTCGTTATTTATATTTTGGGAAAGTGTTTTCATGTGTTTTCACTTTCCCTTTTTAAATTTACAAAACTTAACCCCGAACCGACCGGTAAACGGTCGGTTCTTAAATCTGACAAGATTAATTATTTCTTCATATACATATTGCGACTCATTTCATTCGTCGCAACCTGTCCATCAAAGATGGACAGCTTATTTTTTTTATTAATGGCCTTTATTGAAAATATCAAAAACAAATCAGTAATATTATTAAACAGTAATGTAATAAATTATATCGAGGAATGAATAAAATGTTTTGTAAATGGTATTATCATGGCTGTTGTATACTATTTGCGTGTCCCTGTGATTTGACTGGGTCATGCGGACTCAAAGAATGAAGCAAACTTAATATTAACTTTCAAGGATTATTTTTACATTAATGCCGGCAGGTATTGATGATTAGTTTCTAATGTGGTATTTTGGGGTATCAACTATTTTTCAAGCAATCATATTGATGTCATGAGCGGTTAGTGTAACTAATTTTTTATTACTCTTTTTATTATATTATTTATATAAAATAAATAATAAAATATTGATTATGACATTGCAAGAGGAACTACAAATCAATATTGTAATGGGTAACTACAACCAGAGAAGCGGAAGCTATTCATCCAGCTATGATTATCTCTTCTTGGATAATCTGGCCAATAGCTCTTACGCTAATCTTTTCAGAAGTGATTTGAAAAATCTTAAAATCAAAACAAAGGACAAAACGGAATGCAAGGTTCTATACGTCCCATCTTATGGATCTCAACCGGCAGCAGTGTTGGTGAGAGTTCCGACAAGTAAGATTTCTGAAACCACTAAGCTATTGCTGGATGTTCATGACAAATCAACAACATTCTCATGCACTTTAACGACTGGCGATGAGGTGTTGATGTTTGATGCAAACTCTGATACATTCTCACAATTTTTCATGAACTACTCCGGTTTAAGCATCAACAATGACTCAACAGACGGAGGAAAATATCTAAGAGCCAGATTTGTTCCAAACATTGAAGGAACTTCTCCAACTGGTTTATACACTACATTTGCTTCTGGTCAACCTTTAGCCAATAATCGTGTTGTTGCTGCGAGATTCAAAAGAATCGGCGGTAATGTTGTTGTTAATGATAATGCAACATATCATGGTTCAACAAGTGGAAGTATCATGATGCAGTCCGATTTCAATCTCACAATGTATCAGGTAGACAGGAAAGATACAGTCTTAACTTGGTCTGATGACGTGAAATCATATTGCATGTTTGACGGAGCCAAAACATTAGTTCAACTTTCATCATGGGACGCTTACGCTTCAGGAAGTGATGATAATGGAAATTATAATCAATACCATCTTCATGCACGTGTAGGAACTGGAACATCAGATAGTGCAGATTATATTGAAGGATTCATGAGAAACAATCCAACCAAAATCTATCAGACAGAATATAATGAGGTTTCCATTTCTCCGGAATGGTATCTGACAGAAGAATTTGAGGAATACAATTACGTTGACTTGAAATGGCTTTTGATATTTCCGTCACCATTGTTTGCAGCAAATGGAATTCCACATGTAACTGTCACTGAAAGAGATTCCAAACATGGAATCAGATTATACAAGGGAAGCCATGAGTATCCCAAGGCCTACAAAGGCAGCACGTTATTGTGGGATGCAAATGATGAGTCAATGGAAAATACTGGTCTTTACATACCGGATAAAATAATCAACCATGATTGGGATTGGGTGTTTTAGATGATAATCGATTATGATGAAACAATAGGACATAATCGTGGCCATCCGACCGGATTAAGCCATGAAGAGAAAATGGACGTTATTGCATGTCTTCTGGATGAAGGCAAAAAGACTTATGTTAATGAAGAGCATACTGCATGGATTTCATCCAACCAGTGCCGTGTCGGTGAAATGGTAACACTGGATGAGTCATCCACAATGCAACATACAATAGTCAAAAAAGCCAAAGAAGGAGATCTGGCATTTGGCTATCTTCTGGCTAAAGTTCAGGTTCGCTCATCCGGATATACATTAGTTACTGTGGCAGTATTGGGTGATGTTTTCAGATTGAAACTGAAACGGCCAGCTCCTGCAAGGATATTGCCGAACACCAGAATCTACATTGACAAGGACGGCGAGTGCAATCCCTGTGAAGGCCATGACCTAAGGCTATTGTCAATCGTTAACCTGACTGAAAATGAGGATGTGGAATACATCAGAGTCTACCGCCAGATGTTGGAAATCGAAATGTATCCCGAATCCCAGAACTGCATTGATCTTGCAGACTGCAGTTTCGAACAGGATGAAATAACACATGTCGTCAACATGATCGTGCCAACGGAATCCAATATCATGGCACAGGCCAATTATGTCAAGGATAATGACGGCGTTACCTATTGCGAGCTTCCGGACGTAGCCATTGTCAATAATGTCAGATTTGTATGGGAAGACAACAAGCTCTACATGGAATGGGAAGGATGCAGTGAAGATGAAAAAGTATATTTTATATAAAAAAAATAATAAAATATATAATAAATTATATAATAAAAAATATAATATTATAGTGAGGTTTAAGATGACAATAAGGAAACTGGTGGGAACACTTGAAAACAAAGGACCATACAT
>CADBHR010000158.1 GCA_902794475.1 uncultured Methanobrevibacter sp.
GCGACCTCAGAGCAAAGGATGTTATTTTGTTTGCTACAATGGATGCAAACCGAGGCGAAACCAGTGTCAACAGACTTGAAGAGAAAGTCAAATTACGAGGGGCCAGAGTCATTGAAAGCTTTACAATTGCAACTAAAAACAAAAGCCCCGAAAAATTAGTTAGAGACACTGAAGCAATAATTGAAATGAAAGATTTGAAAATGTACTAGGTGCTAAAATGACAAAATCCGAACTAAAAATTAGAGCTATTGAAAATGGTACTGTTATAGACCACATTACCGCTAACAAAGCATTGCATATCCTAAAGATTTTAGACCTGCCTGATGATGAAACCACTAATGTTACAGTAGCCATGAATGTATCATCCGGAGAAATCGGAAGAAAAGACATTGTGAAAATTGAAAACAGGGAACTTGACCCTAGTGAACTTAATCAAGTAGCTTTAATCGCCCCAAAAGCCACAATTAACATTATCAGAGATTTTAAACCTATTAAAAAAGATAAGATTGTTCTTCCAAAAAAGATTTCTTCAATAATTAAATGTACCAATCCAAAGTGCATTACAAACTTTGAAAATGAACCGATAACACCTATTTTCAATGTTATTAAAGAATATCCTCCAGTAGTCAGATGCCATTACTGTGAAAAATTAATAAAAACAGAAGATATCGATAAACAATTCGAATAATCTTCTATTTATTTTTTAAATAGTCCGCCAATCTTTTGGACAATGCAAGTATTGTTAATATTGGAGGTTTGCCCGGAGATATCGGCAGTACACTTGCATCACAAACAAAGAGATTTGAAATTTCGGTCTCCAAATTACTGTCAACTATTTCTCCTATCTTTGCAGTTCCTCCAGGATGTGCTCCCCTATAAACTGTTGAACCGATTGTATTTGGATCGACACCTGCTTTTTCAAGGATAAAACCTGCTGTAGCAACACCTTCAGCCAAATATCTTATATCCTGTATGGTATTTGTTTTATAAACCTCACCACCATCGTCAATATACCCTCTGCATTCATCAGGTGTCTTGACCATGATGCTCAGTATGTCCTTATCAGCGACTGAATCATCAGGAATGTTTGCACGAATAAATGATGAAAAGTGAGGGGAAAGGACAAAGTTTTCACCAATGACCAAACCTGCCATCTGCACTTCAGTGTTGAAGTTGATATCCTTTAGGTATCCTCCGACAGACACGAATGGGTCAAAGAATATTTCACGTCCCGCATCGATTCCAGAGCGTCTTAAAATCAAAGCTGAGGAGATTGCTCCTGCTGACAATATTACATAATCTGATAACAGCTCTTCTTCATTACCGTCTTTTATGAACTTGACTCCTTTGATTACATTATCTTCAATGATCAATTCTGTTACTTCGGCTTCAGTGATTAATGTTGCGCCAGCTTCAACTGCATCATCAACAAAGTCCTTTCCAGACCATTTTGCATCTGCAGGACAACCGAATGCACATTTTCCGCATTGAATGCAGTCATCTTCACGTATTGCCTTTGGCATCTTCAAGGTTTGAAGTCCGAGTTCCCGGCCGGCATCGAGAAATGCCTGTGTTCCTGCACCAATGTGTGAATCATCAAGCTGGTGAACGCCCACCAAATCCTCAACGTATTCATAAGCTTCGGCCAAATCTATATCAAATTCATGCAGTTCCTCATCCAGTGCCCTTACCATGTTAGACATTGACACAATTGTCGCCCCGCCGATACAAGTAGTGGTCAACAGATCCACTGAGTCATTGTACTTGTCATAATAGTTAAATGCATCTTTCGATTTTATATATGGTCCTTTTTCCAAAATGGTTACAGGCAGATTATTTTCAGCTAGCTCTTTTGCTAGAATTGCACCGCCAGCACCAGTACCTACAATTATAAACATTACATCACCAAATTTTTTTAACAATTGTTATATTATTCATTCTGATTAATAAACTTTTATTTATTAGGTAATATAAAATTAATATTGTATAAATCTTTTTGAGTGATAAAATGGAAGAATATATAAATCTATTCGAAAATGTTATTGCAAAAACTAGCCCAAAAGTAGATTACATAGATATCAGATTTGGAATGGGCGATAACACTTCCATATTAATGAAAGATGGAAATGTAGATGAAATCAATACTGGAATGAGCTTAGGAGCAAGAATAAGAGTGTTGAATAATGGAGCATGGGGTTTTGCATATACAACAGACTTATCAAAAATCAATGAAATAACTGAAACCGCTTTAAAATTATCAAATTCACTTAAGGGAGATGTTGAATTAAGTGAAAGTGATGTTATCCAGGATAAAGTGGAAGTGGATGTTAAAATACCACTTAAGGACATATCAATTGAAGAAAAGAATGACATCATGAAGCAGGCCAATGACGCAGCCACAATTGACAAGGTAAACAGTACCACAGTAAGCTACGCTGACAATGAAATCAATGAACTGTTCATGAACAGCGAAGGTAGCGAGATTCAAGTGAAGACATCAAGAGCCAGAATGGCATTGAATGCATCTGCGACAGATGGCGAAATAATTCAATTTGGACACGGAAGTATCGGTGGAGTCAAAGGCTTTGAAGTTATTGCCGATACAGATATTGAAGAATTCGGAAGAAAAATTGGTGAAAAGGCCGTCAGATTACTTGATGCTCAACCTGCACCTTCAGGCCAATTTCCTGTAATTGCAGACCCTGAACTAACCGGTGTTTTAATTCATGAGGCATTGGGCCATGCTGTTGAAGGAGATTTAATATTACAGAATGATTCTATTCTAAAAGACAGAATTGGCACACAAATAGCCTCAGACATTGTAAACATCTTTGATGATGCAAGCCTTAAGGACGGCTTTGGATATTATCCATATGATGTTGAAGGAATAAAAACAAAACCTAATCAACTGGTTAAGGACGGAAAACTGATTTCACTTCTAAATTCAAGATCAACCTCCTCAAAACTTGGAATGACCTCCTCTGGAAATGCAAGATCAATCATTGCAGACCAGCCTATTGTAAGAATGAGCAATACCTTCCTGCAGCCTGGAGATATGGAAGTTGATGAATTGTTTGAAGACATAACCAATGGAATTTATCTTAAAGGTTCAAGAGGAGGACAAGTCGATACCGGAAAAGGAATTTTCCAATTCAATGCCGCTGAAGGGTACCTGATTGAAAACGGTGAAATCACAACCCCCCTAAGAGATGTGTCCCTGTCCGGAAACATTCTGGAAACACTGAAAAACATCGACGCAATAGGAAATGACTTTAAGTTGAGTGTTGGATTTTGTGGTAAAGGCGGTCAAACCGCACCAGTCGGTGATGGGGGACCACATACAAGAATTTTA
>CADBHR010000159.1 GCA_902794475.1 uncultured Methanobrevibacter sp.
CCATCTCCAATGTATTTGTAGATGTTTTCATCTTCCCATTTCTGCTCCCAAACTTTCTCTTTTTTAAAATCATAGTCTTTAGGAATCTCTTGGTTTGACATATATTTTCTCCTAAAATAATTAAGTAAAAATAATATTATTAATTATGTAGTTTATTATTTAAAAACATTTATTAATAGTTAAATATATTATATAAAAAAATCATATTATTAATATTATCAAAAATAAGGACTGTGTAAAAAATGAATTTATTATGGTTTTATGTTGCAATCATTTTAGCTATGAGCGATATATTACACACCACTTTAATGTGGAGAGTTTTAAATAACTTCTACATCATTTTAGGTGGAATAATCCAGCAATCCACACATTCTACCTGGCAAACCTGGGTAATTCATGAGATTATGGAAGCGGGATTTCATTTCATCATAGTTTCAATGGTGTTTTTAAATCCGACTATTGGACTTCTAGCGGCCCTTATTCATTTTGTAATTGATGTAACCCATACCGTATTCATACGTGATATGGGCGAGATAGAACATAGAGCCCTTCACTTTTTTGTTGAATCTCTATTTTTTATTTTAATTTATGGATTATAAGCGATGGAGTTATTAAATGCCAGTTATAACATTCAAATATCAAGATTTAAAAGATTTAGGAATCGATATGGATAAAGATGAATTAATAGATACCTTGCCTATGATGTCTAGTGACATTGAAGACTTTGACGATGAGGAAATCAAAGTTGAATTCTTCCCTAACAGACCGGACAACCTGTCTGTTGAAGGAGTAGCCAGGTCATTTAAGGGATTTATCGGTCAGGAAATAGGCTTTCCGGATTATAATGTTGAAGAATCCGGAGAATATGTGACAGTTGACAAGGATGTTGCTGCAATCAGGCCATATATCGGATTTGCAAAAATCGACAATGTTGACTTTGCTGGCGACAAGCTCAAGTACTGCATGGACTTCCAGGAAAACCTCCATTGGGTTATCGGAAGGGACAGAAAAAAGGTCGCTATCGGTATCCACAATGCAGATGTCGTTGAAGGCCCATTCAAATATATTGCAACACCTAAAGATGCAAACGCTTTCGTTCCTTTAGAAAAAGACACAGAAATGACTCCAAATGAAATATTGACCGAGCATGACAAAGGTAAGGACTATGCTCATTTGATTGAAGACTTTGACAAATATCCATTAATCCTAGACAAAGACGATAATGTCCTATCAATGCCTCCAATCATTAACGGAGAGCTAACCAAACTTAAAGAGGACACTCACAATATCATTGTTGATGTTACAGGTACTGACGAAAGGGCAGTCAACCAGGCATTAAATATTATCTGTTCATCATTTGCTGAAGTTGGAGGACAAATCAAATCCATGGAAGTCAGATATGAAGACAAGACCATCAAGACTCCTGACTTGACCCCTCAAGAGATGAATGTTCATGTCGATACCGCCAATGAACTGATTGGAGGAACAAGCCTGACTGCACAGGACATTCATGATTTACTTTTAAAGGCCCGTTTTGATGCTGAAATCATTGATGACAATGAAGTCAAGGCCATCATTCCTGCATACCGGGTGGACATCCTGCACGAAGTGGATATTGTTGAAAATATCGCAGTGCAATACCACATCAACGACGTTGTGGCCGAATTGCCTGACATCAATACTGTCGCTTATGAAAACAACTGGTTCAAGGCAGAAAGCACAATCCGTGAAGTAATGATAGGATTAGGTTTTCAGGAAGTTATGAGCCTGATGCTTACAAGTGAGGAAGCACACTACAAAAACATGAATCAGGAAGAAAAGCCTCATGTTCAGGTTGCAAGGCCAATTACAATTGACAGAACCATGATCAGAACAAGTCTAATCAATTCCCTAATGGAATTCTTGGAGGACAACAAGCATGAAGACCTGCCTCAAAAGATCTTTGAAATAGGTGACGTATTATACCTGGACGAAACCACAGAAAACAAGACTGTCGCTTCCAAAAAACTAGCTGGAGTAATCTGCCATTCATCCGCAAACTTTACAGAAATCAAATCTGTCGTTACAAGCGTATTGGCAAATCTCGGATATTCAATGGAAATATCTGACAGTGAAAACAAGACATTCATTCCGGGTAGGGTTGCCGATGTTACCGGCGTGGCCGAAAAGGGTTCAGTTAAAGGTTTCTTTGGTGAGGTTTCCCCTGAAGTTATCACAAACTTTACTTTAGAGTATCCGGTAATTGCATTTGAAATAGAATTTTATAATTAAATTCTTTTTCAATACCACAATTTTCTCATCTGGATTTCCATTTGGGCGTAGTCATTCGCAGGTTGTGAAGTGCCATAATAATTGAAGATGAGTATCAAAATAAATAAAAGAAGTATAATAGCTATTAAAATTATTGTCCATCGCCTCAATCTAACAACACCACACGAAAAAATTAACATTAATCGATAAGTTTAGCTACATCTTCACCCTTAGGTGTCAGCCTATATACTCTATTTTTGCGTTTTTCCTCATTTATACATTCCGCAACACCACATTCCTTAAGCTCACGCAAGACCTTTGAAATGTGATTGGTGCGAATTCCAATGTCTTCAGCCAAATCTGTCGGTATCTTATCACTGTTGTTAAGAGATTTAACTGATTTTTCCCTATAAGAAGAACTTATTACATATCCATAAGTTTTTAGAGTTTCATCATCCATAAAAATTTCTCCACTTGTTCACATCTTATTAATATATTATTCCCCTATTATTGTTAAACTTATGCTTCGATTATGTCTTGGCCCATCGAGTTCTATGAAAAAAACTGACTGCCAGGTGCCCAAGTCCAATCTGCCGTTTTTGATTGGCAGGCACTCGCTTGATGAAAGCAGAAATGATTTCAGGTGGGACTTTGCATTGTCATCGATTCTGTCATGCTGATATGTGAACTTATCAGTAATAAGATTATCTAAAGTGAATTCCAAATCCTTCAATAGACCTGATTCGTTTTCATTGACAACAATTGCTGATGTGGAATGCTTTGAAAAAATGGAGATTATTCCGTTTTCAACATCAATCAGTTCGTTGATTTTTGATGTGATGTCAATGATTTCAAAGTTTTTATTCGTATTTATTTTTATGGAATGATTTTTGATTTTCATTAATAGTACTTTGTTTTAATGATATAAATAACTAAAAGAAAAAAAGAAAAAGAAGATTTCATTGTTCGAATTCATCTTTACGCCAATATCCATAGATAAGCATTCCCATTATAGACAGAATGCTTAATACAACAAGCCCTGATGTGTTGGTAAGTTCCTTTGATGAATCTCCTGCATTTAAATCACCATTGGACAGTGCATCATTACCATTGTCTGATGTGTCCTGAGATGGGATATCCGAACTGTTAGTTCCATAATTACCGGATTTGTCTGAATTTGCAATATGTGAACCTGATGAATCTCCTCCATTTGAAGCACCTTGGGAATTTGAATTTCCCTGAACTTCAGAAGTCCCACTTGCACTGCTTCCGCTAGAACCAGTATTATCATCATTTGCTGAAGTTTTTGAATCCTTTGCATCACCAGTTTCACCAGATGCATCCCTAACATCATATCTGTAATATTCATCGGCTATCTGAACTCTGACATTATGGTGGACATTAGGGTCCAACTGAGTGACACTTGCCCTTCCGTTAACGAAATTTGCAGTATACACGTTTCCATCGACTTCAACATTTGTCTGGAATGTTGCAAACTCATTGACCGCCCTTCCGGAGGAATCCCTTAGCTGAAGGGTTAATGTATTACTGACGGAAAATGTATCCAATGTCATTAGAGATGCCAAAAGTCTTGGGCAGACAAATGTGTTTGTAGGATGATTTGAATTGTACCAATTCTGACCTAATTCAAAGTTTTCATTTTCCCA
>CADBHR010000160.1 GCA_902794475.1 uncultured Methanobrevibacter sp.
GCAATATTTGATTCGATTTCACCAATTTCAATTCTCAATCCTCTTAATTTGATTTGGTTATCGATTCTTCCTTTAATCACAAATTCTCCATTATCAAGTTCTATTGCATAGTCTCCGCTTCTGTAATATGGGATGTCATTAATCGTTAAGAATACTTCTTTTGTTTTGTCATCCAGATTATAGTATCCTTTACCAACACCAGGTCCTCCAATATATAATTCACCGATTACTCCTTTAGGCACCAATTTGCCGTCAATATCCCTTACATCCATAAGGTAATTATAAGAGGCCTTTCCAACAGTGATATTTTCGGTGTCGTTTACTTCAGTAAAACTACATAGGATGGTTGTTTCCGTAGGACCATAACAATTATAAATTGAAACATCACAATAAGATTTGATTTTAGAAACAAATTCACTAGACATCATTTCTCCGCCCAAAAAGATTTGTTTGAAGTTTTTCAATTCGTTTCTAAATTCTGAATACTCCATATACTGGTTAATTCTAGATGGAGTTCCTGAACTTATGGTATCCGGTTTTTCCCTACTGATTAATAATGTTAACTCTTTAATGTCTTTAACTGTATCATCATCAGCCAATACCATTTTTGCACCAAGAGTAAGTGGAAACAGATCCATCATGAACGGATCGAATGAAACTGAAGTGATTGAGAGAGATTTTTTAATCTTTGAGAAATTTTCATAGAACTTATTTTCGTAGGTTTGTGCGAATAGTTCTGCAACATTTTCATGAGCAATCATTACACCTTTAGGTTTTCCGGTTGAACCTGACGTATAGATCATGTAGATTAAATCATCAGGACTGACCGGTATGCCTGGCCTTTCGGTGTTTTCCTCTTTCAGTAAATCATTGATGCCTATGGCATTTCCTTGCGTTTCACTAGCAATAATGTAGTCTGCCTGACTGTTTTCATAAATATAGTCCACACGGTCTTGAGGATATGCCAAATCAATTGGAATGTATGCACTGCCTGTTTTTAAAACACCAAATATTGATGAAATAAGATTGCTGTCTCTTGGAAGCATAACTAAAATTCTGCTTTTTGGTTTGACTCCTTTTTTAATCAAAGCATTTGCAATACGATTAGCCTTCTGGTCGAGTTGCCTGTAGGACAATGTCTCGTCACTTGCAATTAAAGCAACATTGTCTGGGTTTTCGTCAACTTGCTTTTCGAAACGTTCGTGAATAATTAAATCCCCAGCATCTCCAAATTCTGTTGTTTGGCTTTCACATTCTATTCCAATATCCTGTATTTTACAGGTATCTAAGTCATTTTCAATTAATTGGTCTAAAATGACTTTAATAGATTTCAGGAATTTTTCAACATAATCTTCAGTGTATAATTGGTCATTGTATTCAATGGATAAATTAAATTCATCACCTTCATCATAAATGTTGAGATTTATTTTAGCATCAGATGTAACCAGGTCCCCTCCATCGATTTCATGAGGCTCATAAACTTTACCGTTTATCATCATGTCATCTGATTTTAAGAATTCATGATAAGCATAGAAGAATTCCGGTTTTAACTGATATTTCTCAGCAAGTTTAATGTATGGATAAATAGAGTTGTTTAACACACCTTTCCATGATTGATTTACGGAATTAATGAAATCTCTAAGTGACACTTGCCTATTTTCATTATCAACAATTAATGGAATTGTTTTTACTAAAAATGCCTGAGTATTGAAATAATTAGGACTTGACCTTCCATTGAATATGGTTGTTATTAATGTCTTATCAGTGAATGTGAATTTATTCAGACATAAAATAGCACTTGCCATGAACAGATTATTTTTACTTATTGAATTATCATTACAGAACTCATTAATCAACTTAGAATCGATTGTATAAGTCATCTCTTTGATTTTTCCTAAATCAGGATCTCCACTAAGATTCGGAGTCAGGATGGTTGAATCAATCTCCTGTGTTAATTTGTCATCAAAGAACTCTTCTGCTTGTTGATATTTTTCACTGTTCTCCATTTCCTTTTCAAGCATGCTGTAAATAAAACCGTCAACGATTTCTTCATCAATATCCCTATTTTCATAGATATTTGCAATATCATCAAACAGGTTAATTTGTGATGCACCATCAGTGATTATATGATGGAAATCAGAGAACAAAACGACCTCTTCAGGAGTTACATATATTTTAAATCTGAATAATTGATCTCCATCCAAAGAAATAGGACCAATATCATTTTTAACTAAGTCCTCCTCGCTAATGCTGTCGACTTTAACAATTTCGATATCATCAATTGGCAAATCATCGCATCTTTTCTGTTTCAATTCGCCATCATGAGTCACAATTCTAGTTTTAAGATATGGATGCGCTTCTATAGCTCCAATAATTGCATTTTTAAGTTTAACGGCATCCACATCACTGCCAAATCTCACTGTTGTAGGCATGGTGTACTTGATTACATCAGGACTCTGTACACATTCATAATAGACACCCAATTGGTTTTCGGTCAACGGATAATAATCAAGGTCTTTAGCGGATTTAATGAACTCTTCAAGATCATTTTCATTTTCCCGAGTATTGTTAAGCTCGATTGCAATATTTTTAATTGTTGGCTCATTGAACAACACGGCAATATCCAGATTACCTCCCATTTGCTCATAGATTATTGAATTCAATTTCATCAATGTTAATGAAGTAAATCCAATGGCATACAAATCATCTGTAACACCGAATTCTTCGATGCTTACAAGAGATGAAACGATTTCATGCAGTTCCTCTTCAGTTTCATTTTCAGGCATTACCAAAGCCAATTTAAGCTGAGGTTCAGGCAATTGCTTTAAGTCTATTTTTCCGTTTGGAGTTTGCGGCATCTCATCAAGCTGCATGAATACTGTAGGAACCATATAACGAGTAAGACGGTCTTTAAGATACTCTTTTAAATCGTCACGGTCAATCTCACCATCTGCAGTATAATAGGCACACAAATGGTCATGGCCATTAATCTCCTTGATTACAACAGTGACCTGTTTGATATCAGAATATTGGCCAATATTTGTTTCAATCTCACCAATCTCAATCCTTAAACCCCTTAATTTAATCTGATTGTCAATCCTTCCCTTGATATCAATTTCCCCATTTGGAAGCTCAATAGCATAGTCTCCACTTCTGTAGTAGGGAATTTTATTAATGGTTAAGAATACTTCTTTGGTTTTTTCGGGCATGTTGTAGTATCCTTTTCCAACACCGACACCTCCGATATATAATTCACCCATTACACCCTGAGGAAGGAGTTTACCATCAATATCCCTTACTTCC
>CADBHR010000161.1:0-3273 GCA_902794475.1 uncultured Methanobrevibacter sp.
TGGTAACCTGCTTCAACCAAGGTGGTGAATCCTGCATTGATCAATTCGGTAATACCACCGCATAAAACGGTCTGTTCACCAAAGAGGTCAGTTTCGGTTTCTTCTTTGAAAGTGGTTTCCAATACTCCAGCTTTGGTCAAACCGCATGCTTTTGCCATACCTAACGCCAATTGTAAAGCGTCACCGGTAGCGTCTTGCTGAACTGCAACTAAACCAGGAATACCGAATCCTTCTTCATAAGTTCTTCTAACCATGGATCCAGGTCCTTTTGGTGCAAACATTACAACGTTTACATCTTCGCCAGGTTTGATTAATTCAAAGTGGATGTTGTAACCGTGAGAGAATGAGATGGTGTTGCCGGCTTCAACATTAGGTGCAATCTGTTCGTTGTAAACTTTTTCCTGGATTTCATCAGGAAGCAGAATGTGAATGATGTCAGCTTCGGCAGAAGCGTCTTCAATGGATTTGACAGTCATACCATCTTCTTTTGCTACATTCCAGGAACTACCGTTTTCTCTTAAACCTACAATAACGTTAGCTCCACTATCAGCCATGTTTCTTGATTGTGCTCTTCCTTGAGAACCGTAACCGATAACTGCTATGGTTTTACCTTCAAGAGCGTCTGTATTTACATCGTCGTCGTAATACATTTTCATTTAAATCATCTCTTTAATAAATTGAATAAATATAAGATATCAAATAAAATATCACTTAATAATTATGATTTTTAATATTAATAAAACTAACCAAAATAGATAAAAAAATAATAGATGATTAGTAACCATCTACTAAAACTTTCAACTCACCGGTTACAATATCGATGATTAAACCGTGTACAGGAACATCAGGTATCAGCGGATGGTTTTTAATTTTCTCAACGACATTTTTGACGTTTTCCTCTTCATCATCAAATCCGCCAATCCATTCGGCAAGGTCATATTTTGCAATGTCCTCTTCCTTGATTCCGCGTGCGAGCATTTTTTCCTTTAAAGCTTCAGCGTCAGCACCGGCCATACCACATTCTGTGTGACCTACAACCAAGACCTCTTCAGCACCGAGGTTGTATAAAGCTGCACCGATGGATCTGATTGCATCTTCACCAACAATGGAGTTTCCTGCATTTCTGACGATTTTTGCATCTCCTCTTTTCAAACCGAGTGCAGGTTCGAAAAAGTCGATTAATCTGCAGTCCATACATGTTAGGATAGCTAATTTTTTAGCTGCATGGTGGGACATTTCTTCGCCTTCAAAGTTTTCTACAAATTCCTTATTGTCTTTTAATACGTTTTCTAATATTGTCATTTCTATACTCCCCTTGACATAGCTGTAAGGCCAGTACGTGCTATTCTTTTAATTCCAAAGTTTTCTACTAAAGATATAAAAGCATTAATTTTCTCCTTATCTCCTGTAAGCTCAAGCAGCAATGTTTCTTCAGTAACATCCAAAATGTGAGCCTTGAAGACGTTTGAGTAAAGCATTATTTCAGCTCTTGCTTCTGCATTGGGAATATTGACCTTTATAAGGCATAATTCCCTTTTAACAGCAGTTTGTGTAATATCTTTAATCTTGATAACATCAACTAACTTATTTAGTTGCTTTGTAACCTGTTCCAATCCCTTTTCATCTGCATGCACTGAAATAACCATACGGGATTGTCCTTCCACTTCTGAACTTCCAACGGTTATGCTGTCAATGTTGAATCCTCTTCTGTTGAACATTCCGGCAACCTTCTGCAAAACCCCAGGCTTATCCTCTACCAATGTGGAAATAACGTGATAACCTAATTCCATTTAAATCACATCCTTTTCAAGTTTATATTCACCAATCATTTCATTAATTCCAGCGCCAGGCGGAAGCATAGGCAGAGCTTCCTCAGAGTCCACAACAACATCTAATAGAATTGGTTCATTATCTTTAATCGCAGCTGATAAAGCTTCTTTAGTTTCTTCCGGCTTTGTAATTCTAACTGCGTTTACTCCAAAACTTTCTGCAAGTTTTACAAAATCAGGACTGCTGCCCAATAATGTCTGGGAGTGTCTTTCATTATACAGTAAACTTTGCCATTGATATACCATTCCCAATGTTCTGTTTTCCAAAACAACAGCAATGACCGGCAAATCATATTCGCGAACGGTAGCCAATTCCTGACAGACCATTAAAAATCCGCCGTCACCGTTGATTGAAAGAACAGGATCTTCCGGACATGCCACTTTAGCTCCAATAGCTGCAGGGAATCCGAATCCCATTGTACCGAGACCTCCGGATGAGATGAACTTGCGCGGTTTTTGGGTGTCATAGAAATGTGCCGCCCACATCTGATTTTGGCCGACGTCAGTGGTCATTATTGCCTCAGGTGTCAATGCCTCTGCGATTTCCTTTATGACCCTCTGAGGCTTTAAAGGCACATCATCATAAGTTACACGAGGAATCAATTCCTGTTTTTTGGCCTTAATCATATCTGTCCAATCATTTACTTCATTTGATGGAGCATATTCCTTCAGCAGTTTATTAAGTGATTTTAAAACATTGCGCGCATCTCCAACAATAGGCAGGTCCACATCAACATTCTTGCCAATTTCGGCAGGGTCAATGTCAATGTGTATGACTTTGGTGTCAGGCACAAAACTATCCAGTCTTCCGGTAGTCCTATCTGAAAACCTTATACCAATAGCTATCAATAAATCTGATTCGTTAATGTAATCGTTTGAAACTTTTCTTCCATGCATACCAAGCATTCCCAATGCCAAGTCACTGGTTTCATCAAAAGCACCTTTACCTAAAAGTGAAGTCATGACCGGGGCGTTAATGGTTTCAGCCAATTGCTTTAGCTCACAGCACGCATTTGATATGATTACACCGGCACCTGCCAGAATCATTGGTCTTTTGGCCTGCTTGATTAAGTCACGGGCCTTTTTAATCTGCCTGATATTGCCCTTAACGGTTGGATTGTAACCTGGTGTTTGGATTAAATCATCCCTGAACTCAGTTAATTCCCCTTCCTGAACTTCCTTTGGAACATCTATTAAAACCGGACCCGGCCTTCCAGTTGAAGCAATTTCAAAACTTGATTTAATCATTGAAGGTATTAAATCCGGGTCTTTAGGTTGGTAGCTATGTTTAGTTATAGGCATTGTTATTCCAATAATGTCCGCTTCCTGGAATGCATCATTTCCAATTAAATGAGTAGGAACTTGACCTGTAATTGCCACAATTGGAGAAGAATCCATGTAAGCTGTTCCTATACCAGTTACAAGATTGGTTGCTCCAGGACCT
>CADBHR010000161.1:3343-5527 GCA_902794475.1 uncultured Methanobrevibacter sp.
TATGGTCTGTCCGCCAGGATAACCAAAAATTGTTTTGACCCCCATATTTTTGAGGGATTCTATTATCGCTTCTCCGCCTCTCATTGTAAAAACCTTTTTTCATATATTATACAATAACTTATGAATACAAAAATATATATAATTATCTTAATGATATTAACTGTGTAGACTTATGAATTTAACAAAATATTTATGTCACAGAAAACCCGAGAGAAGTTTCTTCATCAAAGGCCACCAATTTCCCGTTTGCGCAAGATGCACCGGCTTTTACACCGGTTTGGTTGTCTATCTAATCGTGAACTTCTTTTACAGGCACCCATATGACATGAAAATGCTGTTCATTTCAATGATTCTTATGATGCCTGCAGCAATTGACGGTTTGACACAATATTTTGGACCGAGAGAAAGCACAAACAATTTAAGATTTATTACAGGATTTATCGGCGGTATAGGCCTTATAATCTTTTTAAAAATAATAATAAGGTGGATTTTTAATGTTTTGTAGAAAATGCGGTGAAGAAAATCCAGACAATGCAGTTTTCTGTAGAAATTGCGGTGAAAGACTAAAAGAAGAAGAAGTTAAAAAAGCAGAAGTTATTGAAAAAACTGTACATACACGCGAGCAGGGCACATCAACAGAAACATCTTCCGGCAAGGGCAACGACTGGACAAGCTGCTGCATATGCATTGTTGCCGTATTTATTGTATTTGCAATTCTTGGAGCGATATTCCGCTTTTAATCTTTCATATAATAGTATAAAACAGCCTTTTGAGCGTGCATCCTGTTTTCAGCCTCATCAAAAACCACTGATTGAGGTCCGTCAATGACCTCAGCAGACACTTCCTGACCTCTGACGGCAGGCAGACAATGCAGGAAAATAGCTTCATCATTAGCTAGGCTCATTAAATCAGAATTAACTTGGAATGGCGCAAAATCAATTTCTCTTTTGGCCTTTTCGGCCTCATCACCCATACTTACCCAGACATCGGTGAAAACCGCATCAACATTCTGCAATGCAAAACCGATATCATCAGTTATTGTTATTTCAGTATTATTTTCATCTGCATATTCAAGGGCGGTCTTTAAAATATCTTCGCACGGTTCATAGCCTTTAGGACAGGCCACAGACATGTCCATTCCCAAAAGGGGAGCGATCAATAAAAGGGAATTGGATACATTATTGCCATCACCGACAAAACAAATCTTTTTACCTTCCCAGCCACCCAAATGTTCCTTGATTGTCAAAACATCGGCAAGGGCCTGGCAAGGGTGTTCCAAATCGGTTAATCCATTGATGACGGGCACATCAGAGTGTTTGGCCAGCTCCACAACATCGGAATGTTTGATAGCCCTTATCATTATTCCGTCAACGAAGCGGCTTAAAACCTTAGCGGTATCTGAAATCGGTTCGCCTCTACCCATCTGCAAGTCATTGGAAGACAAAAAGATTGCTCTTCCGCCAAGCTGATACATTCCAACATCAAAAGAAACCCTTGTACGGGTTGATGACTTCTGGAAAATCATTGCCAATGTCTTGCCTTCAAGAGGCTTATCTTCCATCTCACCCGCTTTGATTTTAATAGCCAAATCTAAAATATACTTAACATCATCCTTAATGTCTGTTATTGACAACAAACTATTCATACAAATTCCCCTTAGTAGTATAAAAAAAGATATTTGTAGAATATATATATTAAATGTTTCTATGAAAAAAAAGAAAAAGAAATTTTAGTTTAAAATTTCTTTCATGTGTTCAACACGTTTGTTTACAAGGTCTGCTGTACCGACATCCCTTCTGTGGTAAACATTACCTTTAACAAACTCGCATGCCTTTTCAGCTATCTTTTCAGCCTCTTCGATAGATTCGCCGCTTGCCACAATACCCAATGCCCTTGAACCTGACAGGTGAATTCCGTCATCCTCTTCGGACACCGCAGCATAAAATACCTTAGCGCCCATATCCTCAATGGCCTCTTCATCCACTTCAATCAGTTCTCCGGCATATTTTGTTTCAGGATATCCGTCAGGCACGATGTATTTGCACACGCTGGCCTTGTCTTCGAATTCGACCTCATTGAGATTGCCATCAACAATGGCCTGACAGACGTCTGCCAATGGGGTTTTCAAAAGAGGCAATACGTTCATAGCTTCAGGGTCTCCGAATCTTGCATTGTATTCAATCA
>CADBHR010000162.1 GCA_902794475.1 uncultured Methanobrevibacter sp.
AACCTATTTAAATTACCTACTTTACCTAACCCAAGTTTTTCATTAATTTCCTTGAATAATGTCATAAAATAGTCATCATTTATTTTAAATAATGGTCTGTCTGGTGTTAAAGGATCTAATCTCCATAACAGATAGGTATTAATTGCTCTAACTGCTTCTGGGCTGCAATATGTAGTATAATATTTACCAGTTTTTTGTCTTAGAATACTGAAAGTTGGAATAACATTATCATATTCGTTTATTTCATCTATTATGTCGAATATATTTGTTTTTGTAGTGTATTCACTTAAAGCATCAATGTAGTCTTGAATTTTTAAATTTAATGTTTCTCTCCTGGCGCATCCGCTAGAAACCATAAAATAGATTATAGGTTTCATAGTTGGTGTAGCTAATTCTATTGCTTCTCTTATGATTTCTTTATCAGGCAAATCTTTAAATTTGGTTGGTTCAGGACTGTTAACTGCTTTTTTGTTAATTTCTGGTAAATCCAGTATTTCTATTTCGTAATATTTGTAGATGTATCTGATTGGATTGTACATTGCTCTTACAGTGTTTAGGGCATAGTTTTCAAGCAGATATTGTCTGTAGGTTAATAGTCTTCTTTTCAGTTTTCTTTTTTTCCATCTTATTCCTTGCTCTTCTTCTAATTCCGCTTCTTCGATTAATTCTTCCAAAGACATGGAATGGAACTCAGTATATCTTTTCACAGCCAATTTATACAGCTTTTTTGTTCCTTCGGAGTGATTCTTCACTATGTGTATTTCTGTTAATAGCTCGTCATTCATTTTATCACCACGGATTAAAAATTAATATATACTATTATTGATATAGTATATAATTAATGGATGAGAGAGAGCATTTGAAAAGTAATATTTTTTATATATTTAATGCTATATAGTAGAGATATTTTAGGAATTGTTTGAGTGATAACTATGAGGGAAAAGGATTTCGATATTAAAAACCCAAAAAAGAAATTTCAAAAAACCGAAAGAGTACCTCCAGAAGGATATGACATGATTTGGATGGGCCAGAACACCAACCATTTACATGATGATACAATAGCCGATGCTATGATTGATGCCATTAAGGAAAAGACATTCTGCAGATATCCTGCCCCTGAAGGGTTCAGTGAACTTAAACAATTGATTTTAGACGATTTGGGATTAGAGGATTTGGAAGTGCTTCTGACATCAGGCGCAACAGAATCATTGTATCTTGTAATGCAGGCTCTTCTTGAACCTGAAGATAACGTGATTTTATCAGATCCGGGTTATTTCATCATTGGTGACTTTGCCAACCGTTTTGCAGGTGAAGTAAGGTACGTTCCGATTTATTATCCTGAAAACAACTACAAGTTAACTCCAAAGCTTTTAAGGGAGAACATGGATGAAAACACTCGCATGGTAATTCTGATTGACCCATTGAATCCGTTAGGCTCATCCTACACTGAAGACGAGCTGAAGGAATTTGCCCAAATTGCAAAGGAAAATGATTTATACTTATTGCATGACATTACCTACAAGGATTTTGCAAGAGAACATTTCCTTGTTGAAAACTTTGCCCCAGGCCAGACAATAACAATATACAGCTTTTCAAAGATATTTGGCATGGCAGGTCTAAGGGTTGGGGGTGTAGTGTCCTCAAAGCCTATTGTAGATGCCATCAAGAATGCTGTAATAAACGATTTGGGAGTAAATATCATATCACAATACGGTGCAATCGCAGGATTGAAATCAAAGCCACAATGGTATGACCAGATGAGGGAAACCTGCTTTGAAAACCAAAGATTGATTAATGAAATGATTGAGCCGATTGAAGGGGTGTTCCTGCCTGTTTATCCGTCAGATGCTAACATGATGGTGATTGACTTGTCAGGTGCAGGAATAGATCCTAAAGTGATGTCAAATTACTTGATTGAGAAGAAACTGTTCACAAGAGAAGGGGAATACACTTCTGAGGAATTTGGAGACAGATACCTGCGTATAAGTTTTTCAATTCCAACCGAGGAAATTAAAGTATTCTGTGAAGAGTTCCCTAAGGCCGTTGAGGCTTTAAGGACCAAATAGGTTCGCATGAGATTTAGATATCATCAACCTATTCCAAATTTTTATGAAATTGAAAACCCTCACCATCCAAAAACCACTATTTCTGATGATTTTTTAAAGGAATTCAGAGACATTGCCATTGCCTCAAGATTTGCCGGATTGAGCTATGCCAAACTGGACGATGAGTTTAAAAAGGAATGGAAAATTGACTGGGACAATATCATAATATTGAAATATGCAATGTCTGAAGAGATTTTAAGAAGGGATCCGTCAAAGGAGAAGTGCAGGCTGATGGACGAGGAATTCCAGGAAGTCGGTGCAAAGACTTTTGCCCTTGCAGATATTTTGAGGGAAAACGGCTTTATGGCAGACCTGATCAATCCATTGGATGACCGTGTAAGTCTTAGAGCTATTGCGCTTCAGTCAAATGATGCAGTAATCACAAGAAGCAACATGTGTCTATTTAAGGAAGGATTGAACCTGGGATTTTTCATGATTGAAACTTCAATTGAAAATTTACCATTCAAGGATGAAAACGAACTGGAATGGGTTCGTGACTACTGCTCAACATGTGGTGTCTGCATTGACAGATGTCCTGAAAATGCATTCGATGATGACGGAAAGTTTTTAAGGAAATTGTGCACTGCCCATCGTGAGGGATGCAGTGTTTGCATCAATTTCTGTCCGTTTTACAAAAGAGGTTACGATAAAGTTAAAAAAAGATATTCGAGGATGAAAAAATGAGCGATAAAATAGCATTGGTATCATGTAGTGGACTGTCTCCATTAGGTCTGGTTGTAAGAGCTGCCAGCGTAGAGTTGGCTTTGGAAAACGACAACATTGTAGCGGCTTGTATTACTGAGTATTCAGCACAGCCAAACAATTGCTCACCTATTTTGGATGATGCAAAGATTGTTACAATAACAGGTTGCGGGGATGATTGTGCTTCTGTAATTCTGGATGAAAAAGATGTAAATTCAGTTAAAAACATTGCTGCTGATGCAGTTGTCAAGGCTTACGATTTAAATCCGTTGGATGCTGTTCGCCTTGACGAAGATGGTGAAAAGGCAGTTGAAATATTGAAAAGATATATTCTGAAAGAATTAGACAATATCTAATCTAATATTTTCCAGGGATTCAATTTCATCAATTCTATCGTTTAAAAGCAGCAGAATGATTTCCAATGTTTTTCTGATTCCGTTCTGTGACCTTTGAAATAGGTCGTCACTGTTGTTTTCACATAAGTCAGCGTAAATGCCGGTTGTAGTTGAAATTTCATATTCATCAGTGATTATGCAAATTCCTCCACGACCAATGCCTGCTGTTGTTCCTATTGAAATGTCACAGTCAGTCAAGTCTTTAACTGCATGGGCCATAACTTTGCTGACTTCAATGTCTCCTTTTTCATCATAAACTTTAATGCCTTTGATTAGTTTATCTGGTTTTGGAGGATTATCAACATTTAAAATCTTTATAACCGCTTCAATTGTTGGAATGAATAAACTGCAGGTCACGCTGAGCTCATTATAGTTAAAATCACCATAATCCTCAAGATTTTTTACATATTCTCTTCCGAAATCACCTTCATAGCCTTGGGCTATTGCATGGAGTTCCCTTCCGATTTTTCCTTGGGTAAAACATTCTGCTGTTGCTATCTTAATCATTTTGATCTCTTAATAGTCTAAGGGCATTCATTGTAATGACTTTTGCCACTTCATCTAAAGTATATGGAGTTACGGGTTCATTGTCCCTAATCAGTTTGTTTGTGGTTAAGATTAGATGGTTTTCTGTTATGCCCTGCTTTCTCAACTCTTCAACGGCAGGATTTGATTTGTCATACTCTGAAATGTCCTTGATTTCAATATTTTCATTGCCAAAGCCGAATATTCCGGCGGTTCCAATTGTCTTGGCACCTTTTTTGTGAGCATGCTTTATTATTTTGGCCGCTGTTGGGATGGTGTTTCCTCCGGCAATTACAATAATCACCACATCTCCTTCAATCAAATCAATATTGTCATCATCAATGTATTCAGGATAGCTTATGATATTTCTGAATTCTTCGAAGTGTGAAAATCACATCTCCTCCATCAATCTTTTGGCCGTCAAATGCGGCTATTGTTTTTGGGCCGCCTCTGTGAACCTGCATCAGATTTATTGCAATTCTCAATCCTAATCTCCCGCAGCCAACCAAATCGATTCTGCCTTTAGGGACTTGTCTGTCTTCCATTTTTTTAATTTCGTCTGTCATTTTATCATCTGTATCGGTTTTTTGTCAACAATTCCTATGTTTATCTTGAGTTCTCTTAAAACATCTCCAAGAGCATATAATCCCGGAATTTCACTTTCATGATGATTCAAATCAATCAATGTAATTCCCAAATTCATTGCCAGAATAGCGGTTTCTTGTGTCAAATCTCCGGATATTAATATATCAATATTTCTATTTTTAGCCAATAAAACATATTCTGGATTTTTAAGTCCAAAACCGGATACTATTCCGATATTGCTGAGGGGTTTATCATTGTCCATACCATTCACAATTCGGACATTTTTAAAATTATCTAAAATCCGTTTTTTCAATTCAATGAACTTCATGTTTGTTTTGCAGATTCTTCCGATATTTGTTTCATTATCAAAATAGTCTGCAACTTCCAGTTTCAATGTTTTGGCCAATGCATCATTCGCTCCACCATCAATTATGTCCCAATTTGAATGTATTGTATATGTTGGTGTTTTGGGCACAAACAATGGGGGATGATGAGTTACTATTAATGTATTTTTGTAATTCAAGTCATCTTCAGGCAGAATGTCCATATAAATCATAACTGAATCAATCTTCTCGTTTAAATCATAATTCCCTTTAAATCCGACTTCATCATGGTCAAGAGCCAATGATGGGGGAATTTTTTCATCCAGAAATTCAATTATATCTTTAAGCTTCATTTAAATCATTTCTGAGGTAATTTTGTTTATTTCTTCTGCAATCAGTTCATCCAAATCAAAGGGATTGATTGTTGAGACTTTAAAAGCATTCACATTACTCTGTTCAATAAATTTGGCAATGTCCTTTTGCTTGAAAATGACCTCTTCATAGAATCCCATTTCACAGGCACAATAAAGAACGCCTTCCTTTTCAAGAAAACGGTTCAATAAATTTGTTAAAGCACCAATTGTCAATGTCATCGTTCCGGAGGTTTTTGTATCAATGCCTTTGGTTTTTAGTATTGCCTTATTTTTAGCTTTAACAACCTCTAATCTTTCATGGATGTTATTTTTTTCAGCTAGAAGTTTATCATTGTATTCCGCTACGGGATCTTCTATTATGAATATCTCAACATCAAATTTTGATGACTGCTCAACATTGATTCCTCCAAATCCTGTTGTGTCGATTACGATATCTCCTGAATAGATCAAATTCAAATCGGTTGAGAAATCAACATTATTTATAGGCTTGCCGCCCAATTCAGTGTGAAGTAGCTCTTCAAGATGAGGATAAATGTCAATCAATAATATGTTTTTGTATTTTTCAGCCAATCTTTTGACGATTCCAACTCCTGTGAAATAAGTTCCGATAACGATTATTCGGTTGTTTTCATCAAAATTCAAACTTTCAATGTAGTCAAAAACAGCTTCGGATTTTTTATCTATAATTCTATTGAAGATATCAATCAGTTTAGTTTCGGATTTAATTGTCAGTACCTCTGAGGTTATTCCAGTATCAACATTCATTGTTTGACCTTCTCAAAACCAATTTTTTCAAGTGCTTCACATGCTTCATCATAAACGGCTTGTTCTATTGATTTTTTATGAATTATATGTGAAGGTGAAGTTCCTGCAGTCAATATTCTTCCCTTATTATCAATTAAAATTAAAAGTGAGCCTGATCCAGGAATTCCCAATCGTCCTCTTGCTATTATCAAATCTGCATCGCTTTGGTCAAGTGCCATATAAGCCTTTGCAAGAGCGGGAATCCTGCTGGTGTCTGCAGTATTGGTGTTAATATGGAGTATTCCTGCGGACGGCAGGCCATATTCGCTTAATACTTGATTTAGCACTTCCACTTTTATGCCGTTCTTGTTTGGTATGTAAATTTTTTTAGCATTTCTGATATAATCCTGAATCTCTCTGATTTCTTCAATGGTGTCTCCGAATCTGCAGTTGTTTCTGGATTCTTCAAATGCATTTTTAATCATTCTTTCAAATGCCATATTATCATATCTTAAAAAAAGAGATTAAATAGTTTGAGGTACCAAATCCAATTTTTCAATAACATTGACAACTTCACTGTTGCCAAATTGTTCGCTCCTGCCTTAAGTGAAAATTCCACATTTTCAGGGCCGACTGTTGGAGTTGGCATGGTGATTGTGATTGAAGGATACATTATGCGTGTAATCGCAACCATCTTCAGTTGCTCTTTCAATGGGAATGGTGGCCAGTCTGCCATAGGAGTTCCTTCATATGGATTGAATCCCATTATTGGAATCTCTTCTAGGGTATTGAAGTTTGATAAGTAACGTAAATGTTTAATTCTGTCTTCCTTGCTTTCGCCAAGTCCTAAAAGTAGTCCTGAAGATAATCCGACACCTGCATCGCTTACCCTTTTGCATGTCAGTATCCTTTGGTCCAGGGAGTCTCCAGGTTTTCTCTGATAGAACACGTCTTCGTTTATTGTTTCTAGATTGCAGCATATTGTGTCTGCACCCAAATCCGCCAAATCCTGCACTGATTTTTCAGTCAGGTCTCCTCCGACATTGACAAGAATTTCCAGGTTTGAGTTTTCCTTCACGATTTTGCATGCATTAACTGCCTGCTTTCCTTTATATCCATATCCTCCTGAACAGCTTACGCGGGGGATATGGGCCTCTTCGATAGATTTAACAGCCGTTAATATTTCATTATTGGATTTATAGAATGCATTGAAATATCCTTTTTCGGATGTTTCTTCTGCAAATCCGCAGTATTCGCATCTAGGTTGGATTTGGCATTTGTTTGTAAGGTGTACGGTAGAAGTTAGTTTGATTACTTTTGATTGACTGTCTCTTATGTCGCATGCTATCTTGAACAATTTTTCCAGATACTTATCATCCTCGATATTTAACAATTCTAAAAATTCTTCATCACTTAATTCTTTTCCTTGTCTTGCTTTTTCTAAAATTTCATCAATCATATAACCATCTATCTCTCATATTTTTATTAAAATTGCTTTAACTTATTTTTTAATAGCTAATTTCTTAACGATTAAAAAATAAGTTAAAATTGTTGGAGTTAACCAACAATCAACTTATTGTGTTTATTCGTCTTTGCCTAAGTAATCGAGTATTGTAGGTACGATTTCTGCTAATGAACCGAAGTTCATGGAGTCAGCGGTACCTAATAATGCAGCAGGGTTTAAAGCATCGTCCATTTTGTCGATACCTTCGTTTTGCATTAACGCGGTTACATTAGTTAAAGCTTCGTTAGCCATC
>CADBHR010000163.1 GCA_902794475.1 uncultured Methanobrevibacter sp.
TTCTTTCCAGAATTTTTGAACCTTTTTTTCTATTTTATCATGATCGTATGATTTATCTGCCTCTTTTATTGGCATTTTTTAACTCCTTAATATATGATGCATCTGATACCCTTTGCCGATTCCATCATAAATATTGCCGTTAGAACCAAAATCTCCAATATTCATTCGATTTGGCAATAATAACAATATTACCATGTTATCAACAAACATATCAATTAATTTACAATATATATCTTTTTGTTTTAGATAATAAATAAAGGTTATTATACATCGTGAAAATTGGGAAAATAGAAGTTGTTTCAAATGTAATTAAACGGAATTCATATTAAATAATTTTAGAGGCAAATAGAATTCATGCAATTATTTCAAACCTACTTTGCATTAACATTAACGGCCATGAAATTTGAAAATGGATGCTCCTAAAACTACATATAATACTAACTTAATATATTATTTCATGAGCTTTCACAGAAAATACAATTCACTTTTCAAGGTAGTAGACAATTCGATAAAACTTTATAAAATCTATAAAAAGAAAAAACAGGAAGAGAAGAAGAAAAAATGAGAATAGTCTACTGGAGTGACTTCAACTGTCCGAATTCATATATCGGATTGGTCAGACTGAAAAAGGCAACCGAAGAACTGGATTTGGATGTCAAGTGGGAAATGAAACCATTCGAGCTTTATCCGACCCTATTCGACGAGCCAATTAATTCCATAACCACTCAAAACATCATAAAGTATGGCATTACCCCTGAAGATGCCAAAGCCAAGATTGAAGAAACAGAAAAAATTGCTCTGAATGACGGGCTTAGGATAAACTATAAGGACATTCAATTAACTTCATCAAGAAATGCTCATAGATTGGTCAGATATGTCCAAAAAAAGCATCCGGAAATTTCACAGGATCTTATTTTCAAAATTTTTGAAACGAATTTCATAGATAACAGGATAATAGCCGATACAGATATTCTAGTTGAAATCGCTTCCAGCTTAGGTTTGGATGAAAGTGAAATCAGAAATATCCTTGAAAGCGATTCCTATGACTTTGAAGTTCTAATTGAAGAGGAAGATGCCATAGCCATGGGTGTTGATGCAATACCTCTCTACTTTTTAAATATTTCCGAAGAGCAACTGGTCGTGCCGGGAGCTTTTGAAAAGGAAGATTTCAAGATAGCAATTGTAGACTTGATGAATGGTGAAATCAAATCAAAATCATACCTTTAAGTCAATATTGATTTTAAATCATTAAAAACTTAAATAATTTAATATACGATATTAATTCATGGAAATAATATACTCAGATACTTTTTTTAAACGTTTCAAGGGTTTGATGGGAAAAAAGGGTTTTGATCATATTATGGTCTTTACAAACCTTACCGATTCAAGCATCCATACCATGTTCATGCGATTTGAAATTGACATTTATTTCGTTGATAAAAATGGAGTGATTTTTGATAAAGTAACTTTAAGGCCCTGGAAATTCTATAAACCAAAAAAACATGCAAAATACATTATAGAAACTGAAAAAAATAAGTTAAATCTAAAAATAGGAGATAAATTAGATTTTCTCTAAAATATCTTCCGGATTTTCAAATATTTTGATATTGTCAATACCTTCCAATTTACGGGTATTTTCAATATCGATGTCCCTCATATAGATTGTAATGATTTTACCTTCTGAAATTGCATCATTCGGACATGTATTTCTGCACAATCCGCATCCTATACATTTTGTCAGGTCGATTTCTGAATGTGGAATGATAGCTCCCTGCTCACAGGCAAGAGCCGCAACACAGTCATCACAGTTTTCACATTTTGACAATTCTATTTTTGATGGCAAAACCGTATCGATTGGTCCTGGATGAATGTCTACAGGCACCATATAAACAGGTACGGCACCCTTTCCAGCCTGTGCGACCGCATTTGTAACAAGAGTATCCGCTATTCCATAGACTATCTTTGAAACCGTATTTGCTGTAGCCGGTGAAACTATTAATAGGTCATACTTGCCCAGAGACAGACGACCTGTAATTGGATATGAGAATTTTTGGTTTGAATCAGTTGCAAGCTCACGGTATTTGCCGCCGGTAATGTTTACAATGCTTTCATAAAGTCCATACATTTTAAGGACTTCTTCGGCAGCTCCTGACAGAAATACTGTCACTTCATGCTCTTTTGCTAATTTCAAAGCAACCTGTACTGATTGACGGAGTAAATGACCGGCTCCAGTAAATGCAAATGCGATTCTCATTTTAATCTATAATCTATGATATTCGTAAGCATCCCTGTCGGAGAATGCGTAATCAAGGGTAGTGTATTGGTTCATGAATTCAGCAACTTCATCTGCAATATCTTCCTTGTCTACTGCAACACGTTTGATGAACTCGGCCACTTCACTCATTTCTTTTTCTTTTAATCCTCTGCGGGTGATTTCCTGTGTACCTATTCTGATACCTGATGGGTCATCGGAATTGTCACGGTCATCTCCAGGCAGGAGGTTTTTGTTTAGGATAACGTTATTGTCAGCCAATTCTTTTGCAATGTCTGATGCTGATCTGATTGCACTCAAGTCAACTGCGATTTGGTGGGACTGGGTGAATCCTAAGTCTTCACATAAAACATCAAATCCTAATTCATACATTGCCTGACCTAATGCTTGTGCGTTTTTAATGGTTTGTTTTGCATATGCCTCACCGAATTCCAACATTTCAGCAGTTGCAATACCTAAACCGAGCAAGTGGTGCAAGTGGTGATTACTGACAACACCAGGGAATACCGCATTGTCAATTACTTCCTCATTTTCCTTACTTGAAAGGATGATTCCTCCTTGTGGACCAGGGAATGTCTTGTGAGTACTTCCCATCATTACGTCTGCTCCTTCTTTTAGAGGTTGCTGGAACTGTCCACCTGCAATAAGACCTAAAACATGTGCACCATCATACATTATGGTTGCTCCAACCTCATCAGCTGCTTCACGTGCCTCTTTAATCGGGTGAGGGAATAAGAATAAGCTTCCTCCGAACAAGACTATTTTTGGTTTTTCTTCTAAAATCTTCTTGTTCATTGCATCGATGTCAATGTTCATTACGTTTTTGTCCAATGGGTGGAAAACGGTTTTTAATCCACGGATACCTGCTGCACTTACATCAGCGTGGGAAATGTGA
>CADBHR010000164.1 GCA_902794475.1 uncultured Methanobrevibacter sp.
ATGGAAAACATCTACTCTTTTTTAAAACAACAATTAAAATCACATTTAATTGAATAATATATCATTTATAATTACTCCTATATAAAAAATGAGAGAGAGAGCATTTGAAAAGTAATCGAATAACGAACTCAGAGCAATTTTTCAAACCCAAAACAATTTTTCATAATCAAAGCAATTATTAAAAATCCATAAAAAAAAGTATACTGAATAAAAATTTATGACCTAAAAAATTCACCAAAAAACACAAAATAAAAAATAAACGCAAAAAAATAAATAAAAAAGATAGTACACCCAATAGCGCAATTCATCCATGACCTTGAAGAGGTCATGGTATTCTTGCACCATTTAGATAAAGCAGCCAAAAACATTAAAATTAAAATCAAATAGATGCAACACGCATCTATTCTTCTTTTTTTAAAAATCTGTTAAAATTGACTCTTTGATTATTTGCTTTTTTTCTCATCCCAACATGAGACATTAACAAAACTTTACATTAATTATAATTTTAGTAATTGATTATGAAAAGGAGTTAAATTTTCTGCATTTTACTCCCATTTAATCTAAAATTACTTGAACAATGCGTTTGAATGCTTCCTTTGATTCTGAAACCAATGGGTAAATGGCATAAACATGAGTCATTTCTTCACCAACATTAAGTTCAGCATCAACACCATTATCTTTTAGTTTGTTATAGAATTTCACGACATCAGGATAGAATATTTCATGAGTTCCTACGAAGAGGGTTGTTTTTGGAAGATCTTCTACTTCTCCAAAGAGCGGACTTACTTTATAGTCTTTTGGATCAAGTTCAGCCGCCCATGTTTCACCCATTTCACGCAGTCCGTCCACTCCAAGCATCGGATCAAATTCCACATCATCATAATCTCCAGACATTGACACATCAAGCCAAGGGGATATTAAAATTAAGTTTTCAGGCTGAGGCAAATCAATAACGGCCAAATATTCAGCAAATGCTGCAGATAATCCTCCTCCGGCTGAATCTCCCATGATTATGATAGGCTTATTTGTTTCAAGCAAATGTCTATATAGATTTTCAACGATTTCGTAGGTTTCTTCATAGGTATGGTTTGGAGCAAGAGGATATATTGGAGCAAATACACATGCATTAACCTTTTTTGCAAGTTTATCGCAAAAGGAAATATGAACAGGAGTAATCTCGTTAACGTATATTCCTCCATGAAGATATATGACCAAACGTTCACAGTCTTCAACTTCATTAAAGATTACCATCTGGCATCCGAACATATCTCTTGTTTCAACCTTAGTGCGATATATCCCTTTTGGTATTTTATAAGGTTCGTCCTCTTCAAGAGAACGCTCCTGCATATGCTCATCAGCTTTATCCGCATCATCAACATATTCACGATGCTTTTTGTCCAGTGCAGTTTCCACAATCTTTGACATCCTTGACATTTTTCACACCACAAATAATTTTTAAATCAATTTAATCTCTTTTCTTTTCAAACCATGCTTCAGACCTTGTACGGGCATTTTCACGTATGTTCAAGTAGAAAAAGGAATAATCACATCCATGATAACTTGCCGGCCCAAAAACACGTTCTATATTTTCAAGTCCCATAAGTTTTGATATTGCATATTGTTCAAATTCAGGATTCATCACCATAACTGAACCCCTTTCAAGGTCAATCACGGCATCTGCTTTTATCGGCAATTCGTCCATTCCCCCATCTGTCAGATGTGGTACGAAAGTTCCAAGATTTAACTCTGCATCCGCAGGTGTTTCATCAACACACCAATTAAGTGGATTTATTGAAATTGCACCTGGGGAAATAACAAGTGAGTCCTTGCCTTTGTTTGCAGGCCCTTCAGTATTCCATGAAACAACAACTCCTAAATCATCGGCAGTTTGTGCTGCTTTGACGTGCGGATTTTCCTCCAGATATTCCTTAGTTAAAGAGTCTCCAATACAATATGCAGCAATCATGTTCTCATAGTACTCCGGATGCTCTTTCATATATTCGGACAAAACCATGTAACATAGCCTTGATCCCTGTGAATGCCCCGCAAAGAAATATGGTCGTCCATCATTCAAGTTTTCAAAATAATAATCTAAAGCAGCATAGACATCTGTTCTTGGTTCGGCCCATTCTGCATTACCCACTTCCTCAAAACTCATCATTGGAAGTTTCAATCCATTCACCTGCCTCCAGTATGGAGCAAAAATATTTGCAATACCATCAAATGCAGTGGCTTCTTGAGCGAAATTAAGTTTTGCCCCTTCCACCATAGATGAATTGTCAATGTCACAGATGATACCTGCTTCGGGATCCTTACAACTTGAAGGATAAAGAAATATCAAATCTACTGATTTATCTGGATTTTCCGGTAGTGCAAGCCAGTGTTTATTTTCAGAATAATCTGGCGCAGTTCCTGTAAATGGTTTTTCAAACATTATTTTCCTCCTAATTAATATATTAGATTGTATTAATTGATACGGTTTATAATTAAAGTATATGTAAAGTTGCAAAAAATTAGATGATAGTGAAATTATTCATCACCATATTTTTCGCCGAATTATTATTTTTCTTTAATGTATTTTTTCTTCATATGACTTGAATTTCACCGTTATTAATAATATATGCTCAAATTTATTAATATTTTTTCACTATTTTTATCTTAATAGTGAAAGAATACCCAAACTCTAGGTCGAGGCAGTTCAAACCAATATGTTGAACTTCCCCTTCTTGTAGAAAAAGGGAATTCCAAACCAAAAAAAATTATAGTTTTTTGGAAGATTTTTACTGCACTGTCGTCCCAACGGTTCTGGCAATTTTTTTACAAGTGTTAATGGTTTTGCTTTTTTTAAAACTTAGTTATCAGTGAAAAAAAAAGTTTTAATTAAACTTTTGCCATTTCCATTTATTATATTGGGCATTGAAGATATTTAAAGTTCATAGAGAGTATTTGAAAACAGATCCCATTTGTGCAATCCATCTCCCACAATACCGAGTTGAAGTATCTGTAGTATCATATTGAACCACCCCATCCTATAGAGGATGGGGATTCCTGAATTATTTTCACTTAATAATGGTTAATTTAAGTATTTTTTCAGGCTATCCCCGTTGAACCA
>CADBHR010000165.1 GCA_902794475.1 uncultured Methanobrevibacter sp.
AACCAATTCCAAACCAAACGTCAAACTCATAAAATCAAGCAGGAATGTATCAAAGGACACTGTAGTTATTGCCAATGCCTTCTTCATTTTTGAATATGCATTATAGATGATATTATCGTCGCTTTTGGCAAATAAATTAGTAATGTTTTTATGACTGATCATTACACCTTTAGGATTACCTGTAGAACCTGAAGTGTAAATCATATAAGCCAAATCATCCGGCGAGATATCAACTTGAGGATTAGAGGCATCCTTTTCCTTAAGCAATTCATTAACATTAAGAGAATCACCAATGCTTCCCTGTGTAATGATATAGTTTGCCTCACTGTTTTTGTAGATGTATTCAATCCTTTCCTTCGGATATTCCATATCAATAGGAACATAAGCACAGCCAGCTTTTAAGATGCCCATAATAGCACAAATAAGATTACTTTCTCTTGGAAGCATCACCAGCACGTTGCTTTTTGGCTCAACACCCATTTTAATAAGTGCATTGGCAATACGGTTGGCCCTCTGATTAAGTTCATTGTAAGTTAAAGTAGCATCACCTGCAATCAGTGCAACATTATCCGGAGTTTCCCCAACCTGCTTTTCAAAACGTTTATGGACAAATGGAAGTTCCACTTCACTGAATTCAGCAGAATCAATTTCATCACATAATGCAATATCACATATTCTTAAATTATCATTATCCCCATCTATAAATTGATTTAGAACATATATTACGGAATCCAAGAATTTTTGAGCATAATCCCTGGTATACAATTGGTCATTATATTCCAAATTAAATGCAATATCATTACCATTGTCTGAAACATTGAAATTGATTTTATAGTCAGTTACAATAGCATCATCGCCGCCGACCTCTTCGGCTTCATATGCAATGCCTCCGTTGTCATCTTCCGCGAAACTTTCTTCATAGGTATAGAAGAATTCTGGTTTTAATTGGAATTCTTCAGCTATTTTGGTATATGGATATTCAATATGATTTATTGTATCCTTCCAAGTTTCATTTTTGGTATATGGATATTCAATATGATTTATTGTATCCTTCCAAGTTTCATTAACAGATTTAAGGAATTCAGCAACGGTAAGCTGTCTGTTTTCATTATTGATGATAAACGGCAATGTTTTTACGAGGAATGCCTGAGTATTGTAGTAATTTGGATTCACCCTTCCATTGAAGATTGTTGTTATTAATGACTTATCGTTGAATGTGAACTTATTCAACGCCAATATTGTACTGGCAGTTACAAGAACATTTTTACTTATGGAATTAGCTTTGGAAAATTCTGTAACCTTATCTGAATCCAATATTGCCCTAATGCCTTTTAGGCTACCTTCATCAGGATTTCCATTTAGGTTTGGAGTCAAGACGGTTGATTCCATTCCATTGCTTAATTTTTCATGGAAGAACTCTTTGGATAACTCATACTTTTCACTGTTTGCAATATCCCTTTCAATGAGACTGTAGACATAACCGTTTACGACTTCCTCTTCAATTTCCCTGCCTTCATAAATGCTTATCAAATCATTGAAGAAATTATCATGAGATACACCATCGCTGATTATATGGTGGAAAACAGATAATAAAGCTGTTTGATCAGGTGTTTTGTATATCTTAAAGGCAAATAACTGATTATTGTCCAATGGTATTGCCTTTATGTCATTTTTATTGATTTCATCAACATCAATAGAATCAACCTCAACAATCTCGATATCATCTATTGCAATATCGTCATTTCTCCTTTGTCTGATTTCACCATCATCAGTTGTAATGATTCTTGTTTTAAGATATGGATGTGCTTCAATAGTATCAATAACTGCCTGTTTAAGTTTGTCTGCATCAACACTGCTGTCAAATTTGGTAAGGGCAGGAATGATATAAATTATCTCATCCGGATTTTGAATACATTCATAATACACACCCATCTGGTTTTCAGTTAAAGGATAGTACTCGATTTCTTCGGATAATTCAATCAGCTCTTGCAGGTATGAATCCTGATTGTCATTGGTTTTTATTTCTTTTGCAAGATTTTTAATGGTCGGATTGTTGAATAATGTAGAAATATCCAAGTTTACGCCCATTTCTTTATAAATCAATGTATTCAGTTTCATTAATGTCAATGAAGTTAATCCTATGGCATATAAATCGTCGGTTGTTCCGAACTCAGTGGCACTTGTAAATTCAGATACCATCTCAAATAGCCTTTCTTCGGTTTCATTTTCAGGTTTAACGTTTTCAAGTATTAAAATCGGTTCTGGCAACTGTTTTAAATCAATCTTGCCGTTTGGAGTTTGAGGCATCTCATCAATCTGCATGAATACTGTCGGAACCATATATCGGGTAAGGCGGTCTGTTAGATATTCTTTTAAATCGTCAGTGTCAATTTCCTCATCAGCAGTATAATAGGCACATAAATGGTCATATCCATTAATTTCCTTAATTACAGTAATATTTTGTTTAATATTTGGATATTGACCAATATTAGATTCAATTTCACCGATTTCTATTCTCAAACCTCTTAATTTGATTTGGTTATCAATTCTGCCCTTAACTACCAATTCCCCATTAGGAAGTTCTATTGCATAATCCCCACTTCTGTAGTATGGAATTTTATTAATGGTTAAGAATACTTCTTTGGTTTTTTCGGGCATGTTGTAGTATCCTTTTCCAACACCGATACCTCCGATGTATAATTCACCCATTACACCCTGAGGAAGGAGTTTTCCATCAATATCCCTTACTTCCGTTACATAGTTTTCAAGAGCCTTACCGATTGTTATTTCGTTGGCATCTGTAATTTCCTTGTAGTTGGATGCGATTGTTGCCTCTGTTGGTCCATAACTGTTATAGACAATAGCGTCACAGTATTTTTTAACAAGGTCGAATGCTTTGGCTGAGAACTGTTCTCCGCCCATTACAATACATTTCGCGCAGCTGATTACTTTGCAGAATTCCTCAACTTCGAGATAGGAAAGCAGTCTTGATGGAGTGAATTCCATTACTTCAGGCTCATATTCCTTAATCAGATTAATCAATTCAACGATGTTTTTAATCTGTACATCATCGGCAAATATAATTTCAATTCCATTTGTAAGGCCGGTTAGGATGTCTTCCAGGGATGTGTCGAATGCGATTGTTGCAATGCTTAACAGGTTATTGTATTCGCATTTTGGATTTGCGGCTGTTTGGTTGCATGCGTTGATATGGCTAATCATTACTCCTTTAGGATTTCCTGTGGACCCGGAAGTGTAAATCATATAGGATAGATCATCGGCTTCAACATTAACATCAGGATTTTCAGCATTGTCTCCACTGACCAGCTCATCAATGTCTAGGAAGTTTTCCTTTGATTCATTGGAAATTATATAATCAGCCTGACTGTTTTCATAAATATATTTAATTCTTTCAGAAGGATATTCCAAATCAACTGGGATAAATGCACAACCGGCTTTTAAAATACCTAATATAGATGCAATCAAATTGCTGTCTCTTGGAAGCATGATTAAAACATTGCTTTTTGGATTTACGCCTTTTTCAATCAATGAATTGGCAATAACATTTGCTTTTTGATCCAATTCACGATAGGTTAATGTGGCATCACGAGCAACGAGGGCGATTTCATCAGGTTTGTCATTTGCTTGTTTTTCAAATCGTTTGTGGATTAATGGGAGTTCAATTTCACTAAATTCAGGTAAAACTTCTTGAGATTCCAGTTCCACATCACATATTCTAAATTCATCAATATCATGATTTATGAATTGATTTAGAATATTATTCATTGAATCCAAGAATTTTTGAATATAATCTTCGGAGTATAATGCATCATTATACTCAATAAGTAATTCAACAGTTTCATCACTCTCAGTTACACTCAAATCAATTTTATATTCTGTTGATAAAACGTCTTCATCATCCAACGGTTCAGGCTCATAATTCCTATTGTTAATTAAAATATCTCCTGATTCAGAAAATTCCTGATATGAATATAGGAATTCTGGTTTTAACTGATATTTCGCAGCAATTTTGGTATATGGATAGATGCTGCTGTTTAAACTATCT
>CADBHR010000166.1 GCA_902794475.1 uncultured Methanobrevibacter sp.
CTGACCTATTGTTTCATCAGTCTGTTCTAATTCCTCGACTGCCTGAACTGTTTGCTCGCCAGTCGGTTCAATAGCTGTAGCATTACCATCAGCAATATCTTCTGATGCGCTTACAGCCCCCATTGTTATAATCGTTAATAACAGCAATGTTACCAACATCATCTTTTTTAATTTCATATTTACCACATTTGATTATTGCAATAATCCCCTGAAAAACAAATGTTAGCTTAAATAGAATGAAAAAAAGAATAAATTATTTAAAAGCATAGCTACGTCATACTAACTGTGCATTTTATCTGCAACTATTATAAATAACTTTAAATAGCATTTTACACAAATATTACTAATGTTACTGATAATCATTCAATTAACCTTTGTTTGTTTATAGTAACCTGTGAAAGTGATTAATAAAGTGTTGGGGCACTTTATTAAATAATCACTTCACTATTGCATCTTTTTTTCAAACATTAAATTACTTAAAATCAATTGTTTAATCAAAAGATATAATTATATATATTGGTACTATTATTTAAATTAAAGCCCAATACGCCTTATTTTAAAAAAATGAATTGTTAAAAATATTTTACAAAATTTGAAAAATTAAAATATAAATTTAATTAAGACAAAAGAAATTATTATGCATCTTTTTTCAAAAATCAGACAAATTGTATTAAAAAATGTCCTATTCACAAGACCATGATTCTAGAGATTGATAACATGACTGCCTAAGAATAACTTTCTGAGAGTTAATGTTGTTTTAGTCTAGAAGTTTGACTTCCCCTGAATGAAGACTAGTTCCTATCAATACTTTTTTTATGCCCAATGATTCCAATTCAACCAAAGAATCTTTATTTAATCCACCAGCAATAATCAATTTGTCCTTAAGTTCAATTTTTTGTTGTATCCCTTTTCAGTGCCGACACCAGTAATGTCCAGAAGTATGATCTCATTTGGATTAAGTCTTATTAAAATTTCCTTAAGTTCAGACAAACTCACATCAAGGTGTTTTGCAAGCAATTCGCTGTCCTTTGTGTCGATGCTCACCACAATCCTTTCCTTAGGATACTTTTCAAAAATCTTTTCCATCTCCTCAATGCTTTCAAGGGTTTCTGTCGGAACGATTACCTTGAATGCATAGTCAAGGAAAAATTCAAATGACTCGCAGTTTTTAACGCCTCCGTCGAACATGACGGGAATGACTGTGTTGACCATTTTTATGTCATTGATGTTGTGGCCTTGAGATTCAATCAAATCCAAATCTGCTATATACATTTCATCCGCCCCGTTCAGTTTCAAACCCTGTGCGATTTCAACCGGGTTGGATGATGATGCAAAAACAGTGCTTAACGGTTGATAGGTATCCCTCATACCTGATTTGCCGCATACAGCCTGATGCTGTTTTAAATCAATTACTGGAATTTTTTTAATCATATTATAAAATAAGAAAAAACTAGTATTAAAAACTTAAGGAGGTGAGAAAAGCTGAAGTGTTTTTCAGCCTTCTCATGAATAAAAAATAATGATCAATTCATATGGTAAATAACAATAATGTTATGAACCTCTATTAATAAAGTTAATCTACATCATATATAAATGTTACTATATTTTAATAAAATTAAAGTTAACTTGAATAAATAATTTATAAAATATATTAAAAAAAATAAACAAAATACAATAACTAAAATAAAAATATTAACATAAATATACAATTGAGCAACAAATGTAAAACTCGAAATTTTAGAGAAACCTAAAAAATCAAAAAGTTTTAAAATCTGTTTGATAAAGTCAAGTTGAAAAAAGTAATGGTTAATGAAGTTTGAAGTAATTAAGAGGGAATTTGAAAGATAGTATTATGTGTTTGTCCTTAATATTGCTAAGCTATTGAGATTACTTCAAACTCTATATAAAAATTATACTTAATAATATAAATACTTTTTGATAAAAAAGTAATACTCTAATTAATATAAAATATATAAAAAGTATTACATAAAGATTTAAAAAAAATAATCAGACTCTGAAATTCTCATCAATATATGAATCAAACCTTATATAAGCTTCATCAATCGCTTTTGCAATCTGATCTTGAGTAATTTCAGACAGCTCATCAAAACTAACTCCAACATCAACATCAACATCTAATTGATTGTCTTCATAGTTTAAAACAATGTCCAAATCCAAATCTTCGATTTCTTTGGCAGGCAAGGCTTTTGAAATTTCACTTTCTAAAATTTCACCGAAATCATCTGAAATTGTTGCCAAGTCATCCTGTGATAATACCTTAAGTTTTGACATGAAAATCTAAAAAAAGAAAAAGTTAAGGTTTAAGCCTATTGGCCCATACCTTGCATAGCTGATTGGATAGCAGTTTGCATTTCCTGGAGTTTTTTCATGACTCTTTCTTCTTGGCGAGCCATAGTTTGTTTTCTTAACTCGAGGGTTTCTAGCTTGTCTTCCATGTCAGCTAAAGCATCCTTGTATTCTACTTTGATAAGTAAAGTGCCTGCTTGTTTAAATACTTCAGTATTTTCATCAGACTTCTTAAGTTCTTCCAATGCTTTTTCAGTTTCTTGAATTTGTACTTCAACATTCTGAACTTGCATATTTACAGCTTGAGCCTGTTGTTGTAATTGTTGAAACTGATTTAATTGTTCTTGAATATTTTCAGGAATCTCCATTTTATCACCTAATTTATTATATAAGTATTAATTTGTTAGATTATTTATTTCTAATGCTAATTTAATCCACTTGATTGCAGAATTGACAGAGGCCCTAAAAGAAGTAGCATCCTGGGCATCGATATCAATCAGGATATTGGATCCATCCCGTTTGAGAGTCATGGATGACCTGAAATCCGGAGCGGTTTCAAATTCCAAAATTATTGCATCATAAACGATTTTAGCCTGACTGCTACTTTCAAATTCAACAGCAATATTGCTTTTGACTCTCTCTAGAGGACTTTCATCAATCATTTGTGACCTCTAAAATCTTTTTAACGTTGATTTGGAATTTTAACCTGTCTCCAAATTTGTTAACAAAATGAATCCTCGCTATTGAATCATCACTTTTAGAAACTAGAATATAATTTTCCTCAGCTTTATCCACCAAGTCTAAATCTAAAATATCACTTAATACATCAAGTTCTTTCACTTCAGACACTATTTTCAATTGGGATGGAGCAAAATTTGTTTTTTCATTATCCAATGTCACTCCAATAAGAATTGTAAGCAATAATTCGCCCTTGTTTGAGAAAAAAGAAATTCTACTGGGATTTCCTTTAAGTTCATTAACAATGGCCAAATTATATTCATCAACTTCAAGAGCTTTTAGCAATAATTCGCGCATGTTCATTTTGCCCCTATTGACTGAGGTCGAATCAGTAACGCGAGCTAAATTTTTACAAAACTTTCTAGTCTTTTGAGAAGGTTTTCTAGAAGTTGATATCAACATTTAAATCAAAAATAGTAAAAAATTTAGTAAAAGCAAAGATTTTATCTTGCTTTTATAATTCTAGTTGTTTCTGGAACATTTTTAAATAAAATCCTATATCTGCATTTAGGACATTTATTTTCCATGTAGCTTTTATGGTCTACTTCTGCTCCACAACGTGGACACCTGTACAAGGCCTATTCCTCCACTTTAATGTCTCTGATACTGCGTGCTGCAGATTTTGCCATAGGGGTTTCTGGAACGTATGCTCCACCAGTGAATACTGCACCGCATTTTCTGCATTTCCAAATTCCGGCAGCTTGTCTTTTTACATATGGTCTATCACATTTAGGACAAACATGATTCTTTTTCATGTTTTCTTCAATGATTTTAACAGATCTTTTTGCTTTTCTTCCGTATCTTGCACCGAAC
>CADBHR010000167.1 GCA_902794475.1 uncultured Methanobrevibacter sp.
ACACCACCGACAAAAACGGCCAAGTCAAAGTATCCACAAAAGGACTTGCTCCCAAAGCATACACTGCAAAAATAACATTCAACGGAGACACCAACTATGACAAATCAACCAAGGATGTTAAAGTCACCGTTAAAAAGGCAACTCCTAAACTGACCGCTAAAAAGAAAACATTCAAATCCAGTGTCAAAACCAAAAAATACACTATTACCTTAAAAGATAACACCGGTAAGGCAATCAAGAAGGCCAAAGTCACCCTGAAAGTTAAAGGCAAGACCTACAAGGCAACCACAAACAGCAAAGGCAAAGCCACCTTCAAAATCAAAAAGCTCAACAAGAAAGGAACTTTCAAGGCCACCGTAACCTATAAGGGAAACAAATACTACAATAAAGCAACCAAAAAAGCAAAAATCAAAGTCATTGTCACTTTCAAAACTGTTTCCAAGGGAAGCAAGGACAAAGCAACAGTCAAGGAAATCCAACAAGCATTGAAAAACAATGGATATTACCTCACATATGACGGCCATTATTTAAAAATCGATGGAATCTATCACGGCTGCACAGAAAGATCAGTCAAAGAGTTCCAGCACGACAAAGGACTGAAAGTGACAGGCAAGGTTGACGAGAAGACCGCCAAAAAACTTGGAATAATTTAAAAAGAGTTTAAACAACTCTTTTTTACTTATTTTTTTAAATAAATTTATAATTCAGTTTACACAGTCAAATCGTTAAGTTTACAAAATATCACTTTATGTGCCCATCATTCTTCAAATTCGACATATATTTATATATTCATTGATAGACTTTTAAGCAGGAATTGAATGTTTTAACTTAAAAAATCATTTTTTAGATTGTTTGTATAGAATAAAACAAAATTCTTGAAAAAATATTTTATCATGATAAAAAAAAGAGGGAATGGAGAACCATGAAATACAAAAAAATCATGCTTATACTGATTACGGCCATTTTTCTTGTAAGCATCGCAAGTGCTAGCGCCAGCGATGTCAACGATACGCTAGTAGCCAGCGAAGATACAAATCAAATTGAAATATCCGATAGCGATAAAACAATTGAAGATAATCTGCAGACAAGTGAAGAAAACCCTACATTGGCAGTAGATGAAAATGATGAAACTCTAAGCTATGAAATCGATTCGGAAATATTAACTGCTGATCAATTTACTTACTCTGACTTAAAAGGACAAATCGGCTCAGGCGGAAATATCAACTTAACTAAAGGCACTTACACTTATAATGATAGTGATGGTGACACCATCGAAATCACTACTTCTGGTGTAATTAATGGTAATGGTGCAGTTATTGACATGGCCCAATCAGGCCATAGAGCATTTTATGTAACTGCCTTTGGTGTAACTATTAAAAACCTAACCATAAAAAATGCTAATTATAATGGAAATGGGGGAGCAATTTACTTTAGTACTTCAGGTACTGTGACAAATTGTAATTTTACTAACAACCAAGCAACTGGTACTAACTCTTTGGGAGGTGGTGCAGTTTTCTTCGAGGATAATGGTGATGTGATAAATTGTAATTTTACAAACAACACTGCAACCTGGAATGGTGGAGCAATTAACTTCCAGAGTACTGGTAATGTGACAAATTGTAATTTTACTAACAACCAAGCAAATTATACTGGTGGTGCAGTTTACTTCTCAAGTAATGGTGAAATGACAAATTGTAATTTTACTGACAACAAAGGAACCTATGGTGGTGCTATTAGATCGAAGGGTAAATTTACTGTGATAAATTGTAATTTTACTAACAACCAAGCAAATGATGGTGGTGCAGTTGACTTGAGTACTGGTAATGTGACAAATTGTAATTTTATTGATAACCAAGCAACTGGTACTGACTCTTTTGGAGGTGCAATTTTTTTTACTGATACTGGTACTGTGACAAATTGTAATTTTGCTAATAACCGTGCTAATAATGGAGGCGCTATTATTAACCTAGGAGAGCATACTTCTGCTGATACCTGCATTTTCAAAACAGAATCAGATACAATTGATATTCAGGTGATTATTGTTTCGCCTAAATTGAATGTTGATAATTTCACAACATTTTATGGCTCAGGTGAGAAATTAACATTTGATTTAAGAACAAACAGTGGCATTCCAGTAACTAATGGAAATATCTCAATAAGCATATACTATAAAAACAATGATAATTGGCTGGCCAATTTCAGCTGTTTAAGCGGCGAAGGATGGACGGTAGATTTGCCGGTAGGTTCTTATTATGCTAATTTTACTACGGAATATGCTGGATTCCAAGCTATCACCAGAACAATAACAATCAACAAAGTTAAAACGGAACTGACAGCTAAGACAGTTACCGCAGCATACAACAGCAACAAAAAACTGATAATCTCCCTAAAAGACGTTAACGGCAAGCCTCTGAGCGGAGTCAAAGTAACAGTCAAAATCAAGAGTGATAAAACCTACACTACCGATGCAAACGGCCAGGTCAAAATCAGTGTGGGCAAACTCACACCAAAAACCTACAATGTAAAAATCACATTTAAGGAAAATGCAGACTTCAAGGCTTCACAGACAACCGTCAAGGTCACCGTCAAGAAGGCAAAATCAAAAATAACCGCCAAAAAGAAAACAATCAAAAAGGCAAAAAAATACACTGTAACATTGAAATCCGGCAAAAAACCAATCCAAAAGGCTAAAATCCTTTTAAAAATCAAAAAGAAAACCTTCAAGGCGAAAACAAACAAAAAGGGTAAGGCAACCTTCAAAATCAAAAAGCTCAAAAAGGGCAAATACACAGCCAAAATCACATTCAAAGGCAACAAGTACTACAAGAAGGCAAGCCAAAAAGTTAAAATCACTATCAAGTAAGTGTTTCACCAGCACTTGCTTATTTTAATCTTTTTCACACCTGCATTATCGATAAATATCAGTTTATCTGCCCTTCATTCTCTAAAATAGTCATATATTTATATTATCGTAGATAGAGTTTTAACTGTATTTTGAATGTTTTAGGCAAAATCAATACC
>CADBHR010000168.1 GCA_902794475.1 uncultured Methanobrevibacter sp.
CTAAAATTTTGTGCAATTCGCCGGGCCGCTTCCCTTCGGTCGCGGCTCGAAATTTCCATTATACCACATGCAGCACTTTTTGTCAATAGGCAATTTGCATAAACTTTCAACCTAAGAAATCCCGAATCTTTGTGCAAATTGCCTATTGATTTTTTATAAAAAATTTGTTATAATATAAGAGAAGTAAGGGGGAGTAAAAAATGAAGAAATTTTTTGGAATAGAAAAATCTTACTGCTTTGAGAGTGCTGACTTGAGAGCCTTATTCACAATTCTCAATGTAGTGGGAGTTATAGTTTTCGGTTTAGTTGCCGCATGGATAGGTTTGGCAATGGCAATAGTTGACATTATCTGCGACTTTAAAGCACGCCCGCACATAAATGTATGGCTTATTCACATCGCACTGCTGGTATTAAATGGTTATTTTTTAGGTATGCTGTATCAAATTTTTTAAAAAATCTATTGACAAATTAATTTTATTGTGCTATAATATAGATACAATCAAATAAGGAGGTAAATAAAATGAAAATTTATGTAGTTGAAACATCAGGTGACTACACTACACAAATAGGGTTTTCTACTTCTCGCAAAGTTGCTGAACAAAAAGCAAAAGAATTAATAGAATATTTTCATAGTCACGGATGGGAAAATGATACAGCTTGGGTTACTGAATACTCAGAGGGGGAAAATTTATATTGTGAATTTAATAATGAATAAAAATTTTTCAAAAACCTATTGACAAATCAATTAAACTATGCTATAATATAGATACAGTAAAGAAAGGGGAGCTAAATATGAGAATATGTTTTGATATGGATGGAACAATAGCTAATCTGTACGGAGTAGAAAATTGGCTTGAAATGCTGATAAACAAAGATGAAACTCCCTATGAAAAAGCTGAGGTTTTAATCAATATGAATAGCCTTGCAAGAGTGCTGAATAAATTACAGTCAAAAGGCTATGAAATAGGAATAATCAGTTGGCTTGCAAAAAACAGCAACAATGATTATGATGAGAGAGTAGCCTCAGCAAAACGCAGATGGCTTGCGAAACATCTTCACAGTGTAAAGTTTGACTTCATTGAGATAGTATCTTACGGAACTCCTAAAAGTTTTGCGGCAACAGGCAGAAATGACATACTTTTTGACGATGAAGCTCACAATCGTGAGGAATGGACAGGTGTTGCGTATGATGTTCACAATATCCTTGAGGTGTTAAGGACTTTACCTTAACACCCAAGAAAAAATTTTTTTCAAAAACCTATTGACAAACAAAAGAAAATAGTGTATAATAAAGATACAATCAAACAAGGGGGTAACTAAAATGCTTACAGGTATTATCAGAAAAATGGAAAAGAATGGACTCGTAGCTATTCCTAAAACATTTCGTCAGGCTCTTGATATCAAAGAAAATGATAATATCATTTTTGAGATTGATACAAAAAAAGGTATAATTATTATCAAGCCTGATAAGCCTGATGATGAAAAAAACGAATAAAAAATTTTTCAAAATCTCTTGACAAATAACAAAAAGTATGCTATAATAAAGATACAATAAAGAAAGGAAGTAATACCTATGAAAAAGATTTTAACTGCCCTTAAAGTGCCTTTTATCGTCGCTTTGTTCATTGCCTCAAGTATTCTCATTGCAGTGTGGGGGGCTGACCAAGACAGGCAGACAGAAGACAGGTTATGGAATAATGGAGTTTGTAGCTGTAAAGGACATTATCAGCTTTTTGATATTGAACGCACCCGTGGCGACGAATATTATTATTATAAATGTGATAAATGCAATGGCATTTTCAAAACTACACACTATTTCAAATATGAAAATTAATTTTCAAAAACCTATTGACAAATGCGTTCAAATGTGCTATAATAAAGATACTGAAAGAGAGGTTGATAAAAATGACAGTTAAAGAAATAATAGAAATTTTTGAAATGCAAATTGCTGATGGTAAATGGGATGAAGATGATGAGATTGTTGTACGAAATGATATTGGAATCTTTGATACAGTTGATTTCTTTCTCAAAGATTCTGACGGTGATATTAGAATTTATTCAATATGAACAAATCATACAGCAACTTGCACAAAAGGGGGGAGAAAAATTTGTGCAAGTTGCCGGTCGCGCCGTTCTCCCTCGTGGGAGGCGCGAAATTCTATTATAACATACGCAACGCAATTTGTCAATAGGCATTTTGCACAAACTTTCAATCCAATTAAATCCCAATATTTGTGCATTTTGACTATTGACTTTTTTGGCGGGGTGTGCTATAATATAAGTACAGTAAAGGAGGTCATACAAATGATGGTAACTCAAAATTTTAAGCTAACAAATGAAGAGCGTGAGCATCTCACTTATGTGATGAGATTTTTCCGTGAGCTTGACGGCGATATGAATATCAGGTCTAAACTTTCATATCACTTTTGTGAGGAAATCTCAGACCGTCTGAATTGGTTTTTGGATGAGTTTGATGGGATGAATGAAAAATATGAGATTGGAGTGCCGCCTGATGGGGAGGAATAACCTCCCCAAAATCTCACTAAAAAAATTTTCAAAAACCTATTGACAAACTAATTTTATTATGCTATAATATAGATACAATCAAAGAGGAAATAAAACCTCTAAAAGAAAGGAATTGATTATATGGAAATTTTAATAAATCGTTGCTATGGTGGTTTTGGAGTTTCTGATTTTGGTTTGGCTAAATTAAGAGAAAATAATATTATGGATGACGTATATGGCTATGCAATACGTACTAATTCAGAATTTATAAAATTATTTGGAAGGTACGGCGACAAACTATTTGACGAAGATTCAGACGTTGAATTAGAAGTTCTTCCAGATGATATAACAGATTATGATATACAAGAATATGATGGCTATGAAACAGTAATCTATGTACTTGATGGAAAAATAAATTATCTCTAATTTTTTTCAAAAACCTATTGACAAACAAA
>CADBHR010000169.1 GCA_902794475.1 uncultured Methanobrevibacter sp.
GTTTTTTGATTAATTGTATTAGTTTAAATAGAGTAGTGAATAGCTATTTAATTATTAATCAAATTCTAAATATTATAGTCCATAAGAGTTTAATTTTTTGTTAGAACATTGCTATCAAACAGCAAATATACTAACATATTATAATATTTACTAGTAATCATTTAAAAAGTTTTTGCATAAAATAGCCATTAATAAGAAAAATAAAGAGGAATAGAATACATTATTTGAAAAAAAGTAAAAAGGTAATAAAAATAAAAAGATAATGAAAAGAAAAGATAATAAAAATAAAAAGATAATAAAAGAAAAAGTTTTAAAAAAATAGGAAATAAGTGAAGATTTATTCACTTATTTAACTCTCAAATATACTTTTTTAGTTGATTTAAGATAGTAAGCGTTTCCTTTATAAGTAATTTTTGCAAGGAATTTGCCTCTTTTCTTTAAATTGGTTATTTTAAAGGTAGCTTTACCTTTAGTATTTGTGGTTGCCCTAAAGGTTTTTCCTTTAACCCTTAAGTAAACTCTTACTTTCTTAATTACTTTGCCTTTGCTGTTTTTCAAGATAACACTATATTTTTTGGTTCTAAGAGCTCTTCTGAAAGTTTTCTTGTAGGCAGTGATCTTTGTCTTTTCCTTTTTAATGGTCACTTTAACAGTTTTGGTAAATGGATTGTAAAGAGAATCACCATTATATTTAATGACCAAGTTTTTAGTACCGTATTTAGCTGCTTTAAGGACAGTTGCAGTTAATTTGATTCTTGCAACACCAAAAGCATTTGTAGTGACTGTACCAAGAGTCTTGCCATTAAAGACAAAAGTTACTTTTTTGCCTGAAAGAGGATTTCCTTTATTATCTTTTAAAGTAGCATAGTAATATCCACCATAATTTATAACATAACTTGCTGCATTAGCTGCTATAACAGTATCTCTAGTGATTTTTATGGAAGCTTCAGGATTCTCGCTATCATAATCATTAGGCACATCATTTGCAGTATTTCCACTGAAATCAACATTTGTGATATTTAATGAGGATTCAACAGCTATTGCACCTCCAGTTTCTCCAGCAGCATTATCTTTAAATTCAGAGTTCAATACAGTTCCTTCATTAGCATATAATGCTGCACCATTAGCTGCAGAGTTATTATAAAACTTGGAGCTTTTTACAGTACCGTTATTAAGATATAATGCTCCACCGTTTCCACTAGCAGAGTTATTGGTGAAAGTATTGCCATTAGTTAATGTGTAAGTATTTACATATAATCCTCCACCGTTAGCCGCAGAGTTATCTATGAATTTAGAGTTGTCAATTGAAAAGTCTCTATTATTCCAAGCAGAGTAGACTCCACCACCATTTTCAGTAGCGTTATTGCTTTTGAATGTACAATTAGAGAAATTTCCCCATCCTACATATGCTCCTCCACCATTAATACCTGCAGTATTGTTTTCAAAGAGAGTGTTCAATACATTATGGGATGAACTAAAGCGTACTCCACCACCATATTCAGTAGCAGTGTTATTTATGAATTTACAGTCTATAATACTGTTAATTTTAGGTCCATAACTAGCTTCGGAGAAATATCCTCCTCCACCAACTTTTGCTTTGTTTCCAATGAAGCTTGTATTGCGTATATCCATCATTTCACTAAAATAAACTCCTCCACCAACATTGGTTGCAGTGTTGTTTTTAATGGTACAATTATAGATGTATCCTTGGGTCATCATTATTGCTGCACCATTAGTTGCATTATTACCCTCAAAGAGACAACCATCAAATTTATCCCATCTAAAAGCATGAACTGCTCCACCATTACCTGCAGAGTTATTTATGAACTTACAATTTTTAAATGTGGACCAACTACTATATGCTGCTCCTCCTTGTGAGCCATAATTGTTTATAAATGTACAATTTTCAAATGTACTGCTTCCATAATCAAATACAGCACCACCAGATCCATCATTATAATTGTCACGGAATGTACAGTTAATAATATTTAATGGACCAGCTTCTATATCAAGGGCACTTCCTCTCCTATTATCAAGCCCATTAGCATTTATAAAGTTTATGTTTTTTATAGTGGTATTATAAGGGTTACTACCATGAAAAGAAAAAATCATTGTTAAATTTTTCCCATCTAATGTATGGCCCTTACCATCCAATAAAAAATTCGGCTTGACAGAAATTCCATGATAAATATTATCAGATTCATCATTATAAACATAATCCCTTGTCAATTCCAAATAATTTCCTGCAGAATTAATGTCATTTTCCAAATCTGTGAATGTTCCGGGTTCATTTTCTCCTAATTGTTCCTCTGAGATAAGATCGCTAACCCCCTCATTATCATTTTCCATCACAGAGATTTCATCATTAATACTATCATCAATAGCCATATTTGCATCAGATTGAACATCATCAGATGCACTTACGCAACCCAATGACACCAAAACCAATAACAAAAATGTGGCTAAAATCCAATTTCGTTTAATAATTACTCCTCCTAAAAATAGAATAAAATATTATTTTATTCAATATTTAATTGTATAAATTATTAATTTATTTAATAATTAACTTATATGATAATTTATTTATAATCTCATATATAAAAATTATTTTTTAATTCTGATAATAATTTTAATATAAATTAAGAAAAAATGAATAAAAATAAATAAAAGTAATAAAAAATTAAATAAAATAGAAAAAATTAACAATTAAAAATAAACAAGAAAAAATTAAAAAATTGACAAATGACAATTTAAAAAAAAATAAGAAAAAATAAAAATACTAGTTAATTTTAAAAAAAAATCAAAATTAACTAGCTATTGTTTAAGAAATTAGATATAACTTGTGTCTTTTTTTCTGAAGTGTGCTTGCGGGTGATCACATAACGGACAGACTTCAGGTGCGTCTTTTCCAATATGGATGTAACC
>CADBHR010000170.1 GCA_902794475.1 uncultured Methanobrevibacter sp.
ATGGAGCTTTCCAGAAGAGAAAATTACCATATTATCTTGAAGGAAACTCTTAAGGATGTTGTACCATTATTTGATTACATTTTCATTGATTTACCTCCTTCATTAGGTGTCATAACAGTCAATGCATTAGTAGCTTCCGATAGCGTTTTAATACCTATCCAAGCTGAGTATTATGCACTAGAAGGGGTAGCCGATTTGATTAATACTATTAAATTAGTCGAACAAAGGCTTAGAAGTCCCACTCCAATAAAAGGAATTCTCCTCACTCTATATGATAAGAGAACCAGACTTAGCAAAGATGTTTACAAAGAGCTCAAAAGCTACTTTGGCGAAACAAACTTATTGTTTAAGACAGTCATTCCAAGAAACATAAGATTGGCTGAAGCTCCTAGTTATGGAAAACCTTGCCTGGTTTATGATCCGGACAGTACAGGAACAAAAGCTTATCTTAAGTTGGCAAAGGAAATCATTCAAAGGGATGAAAATGTTAATTTGAATGATGCTAAGACAAATATTAAAGCTAAAGCTGAATTAAATAGAAATTCTAAAAAGACTGGGAGGGTAACAAATGCCTAGGAAAGGTCTTGGAAAAGGATTAGACTCTTTAATTCCGCCTGATTTTTATAATGAAGATTTTGACAGTAATTCACCTCAGTCCCTTGAGGACATGTTAAATGATGAGGAGACTACTGTTGAGGAAGTTATTGATGACATAACTTCTGATGAGGAAACTATCGTTGAAGAGGATTCAGATTCAGAAGAAGAGATTGAAACTGATGATTCAGATTCAGAAGAAGAGATTGAAAGTGATGATTCGGATGTTGAAGAAAGCATTGAAAATGAGGAAATTGATGACTCATCCGAAGAGTTATCTGGCGTTCAAAGTAGCGAAGAAAATGTACAAACACCACCAGAAATCCAAGTACAGAAAGAACACCTAGAGGAAGTTAAAAAAATTGTTGATAAAAATCCAAGGATTACTTTATGGTCTTCCAGATCTTCTGCAGTATTGAGATATTTGAGAAAAACCGAACCTGAATTCAGTATTTCTAAAGAGGCTTCAATTTTGATTGATGAAGCCGTTTCTAAAAAGTACCCTGAAATATGGGCATTATTTGATGATGAATAGTATATTATCAAATATACTCCACTTTTTTAAATATATTTTTTTTGCACTTGAAATTTATCTCTTGAATCTATTTTCACTTGAAATATTACTGACTATATTTTACAATATCTATTTGATAAAATATTTTTTTCTATTATTTTAGTTAATTTCATGAATATTTATTTTAACAAATAATTCATTCAATTGTAATTTAATCACATAAAAAGTTTAAAAATCAAAAGTAGTCTGATATTCGCCACTTATTTTGATATATGGTTCTGCTCTGTCAACTACAACACCTAATTTCCTAAGCTGTTCTTTATTTGAGAATGGTGTTTTTTTCCTAATAGATATTATCTGTTTTGCAGATTTTATACCGATACCTGGAACTCGTATTAATTCTATCAGTGGTGCAGAATTTATTTCTACAGGGAATATATTCATGTTTTTTGCGGCCAGTATTTTTGGATCCTGGTTCAACAATAGATTATCATCATTATCAAATACAAGCTCCTTGACACTGTAGTGGTAATCGTTAAGCAGACTGTCAGCATTATATAACTTTGCGGTTCTGTCGGTCGAACATGCCTCTTTTGTTGAAAATTCAGTTTCTTCAATTGGCGTAAATGCTGAAAAATATGTTCTTTTCAATTCGGAATTTTTGTAGATTTTTTCCATTCTACTGAGTATTTCCCTGTCACTTTCATCGTTTGCGCCGACAATCAGTTGGGTGGTATGAGTGGAATTAGGGTAGGTGGTACTTTTGTGCTGGTATCTGTTGATCCATGATAGCCTTTTCAGGATGTCCTTGTTGTAATCCTTAGTTGAGGACAACTCGGCAAGACCGGATGGTGTTGCAGCTTCAATGTTTATGCTTACCCTATTTGCAAGAGCCATTGCCCTTTTGATTGAGTCTCTGCTGGCGCCCGGAACCACTTTTAAGTGTATATAATCATCATAACCGTATTTCTTTCTCAAAAGTCTGATGGTTTCTATTTCCTTTTCCATTGTAGATTCCACATCGCCTGTGATTCCTGAGCTTAAAAACAAACCGTTGACCATTCCTCTGTTATAGTATCCGAGAAATGCCTTTGCAAGCTCTTCAGGTGACAGTTCCAGACGTGTGAAGTTTCTTTTTGATTGGTTGATGCAATATTTGCAGTCGTTTTTGCACTTGTTTGTCAGCAATGTTTTGAAAAGCGGAATCTTACATCCGTTATGGCCGGTGGCTTCGTAAATCCCTGGAAGGTTGACCTGTGATGACTTATTGTGACTCACATAGTCGCATAAGTCGTATTGTGCTGAATCTGTCAAAATCTTCATCTTTTCCAAACTGCTCATAATTATATTATATTTCTTATATTTAATAGAATTTTTTATCAGTTTCGTAAAATATTTTTTACTTCAAAGCATTTAATCTGCTTTAAAATTTTAAATAGTCTTTTAACTTTATTTTTTTTTAAAAATTGAGTTATTTGGACATGTGTGCAATGAAAATTTGTAATAAATGGTATTGAATATTTTAAATGAATTCAATCTATTCAATAAAATGTATAAAGGCGTTATAACCAGTCTTAATCATTGCGATTCAGTTCTAAAATGCTAAATATAGTAAAAATAAATTTGCTAATCTATAAAAGTTATTAGGTAAATATATATTAATGATTAAATTACTTGTGTGTGATTAAATGAAAAGTGATAATGTAAAAGAAGGAATTCAAAGAGCTCCGC
>CADBHR010000171.1 GCA_902794475.1 uncultured Methanobrevibacter sp.
ATTTCAATATCATCAATGACTGCATCATCACATCGTTTCTGCTTCAATTCACCATCATAAGACACAATTCTGGTTTTAAGATATGGATGCAATTCAATTGTTTTGACAATCGCATCTTTAAGTCTATCAACATCAACATCCCCTGCTGCAAATCTTACAGTTGTAGGTATTACATATTTAGTCACATCAGGATTTTTCACACATTCATAATAAATACCCAATTGGTTTTCGGTCAAAGGATAATATTGCATGCACTTTGCAGACTCAATGAACTCTTCAAGACCGGATTCCATTTCAGCGGAATTGTCCAATTCAATTGCAAAGTTTCTGATTGTTGGCTCATTGAATAATATTGAAATGTCCAAATTACCTCCCATCTGTTCATAGATTATGGAATTTAATTTCATTAATGACAATGAAGTGAAACCAAGAGCATACAAATCATCAGTTACACCGAATTCATCAATATTTGAAAGGGATGCGACAATTTCATACAATTTCTCTTCGGTGTCAGTTTCAGGCATCACCAAAGCCAATTTGAGTTGAGGTTCAGGCAACTGCTTTAAGTCTGTTTTGCCGTTTGGTGTTTGAGGCATCTCATCCAATTGCATAAAGACAGTTGGAACCATATACCTTGTAAGGCGATCTATTAAAAACTCTTTCAAGTCATCACTGTCAATTTTCTCATCAGCAACATAATAAGCGCATAAATGGTCATTGCTGTTAATTTCCTTAATCACAACAACTGCCTGTTTGATATGTGGATATTTGCCAAGATTTGTTTCGATTTCACCTATTTCGATTCTGAGCCCTCTTAACTTAATCTGATTGTCGATTCTTCCTTTGATGTCGATTTCTCCATTGGCAAGCTCGATGGCATAATCTCCGCTTCTATAATACGGAATGCCATCAATGGTCTTGAACACTTCCCTGGTTTTTTCAGGCATATTGTAGTATCCTTTACCCACACCAGTACCTCCAATGTACAATTCGCCCATTACGCCCAAAGGCAGCAATTTGCCGTCAATATCCCTAACATCAGTTACATAATTATCAAAAGGAAGCCCTACAGTCAAATCATATATATCGGTCACTTCCTTGTTGTTTGAGGTGATTGTTGTTTCGGTCGGACCGTAACTGTTATAGACAACCGCATCACTGTATACCCTTAAATCCTCATAGACTTTTGCTGAAAACTGTTCCCCTCCAAGGAAAATACATTTCAAGCACCCGATTGCATGGCAAAACTCTTTGACTTCCAAATAAGACGCCAATCTTGAAGGTGTGAAATCGGCAACTTCAGGTTTGTTTTCATTGATTAGTTTGGTCAGTTCAGGAATATTCTTAATTTGAACATCATCTGCAAATACTAATTTCAATCCATTGGAAAGTGAGGTGAGAATATCATCCATGGACACATCAAAAGAAATTGTTGTGATACAAAGCAAGCTATTATAAGTGGATTTTGGATTTGAAACCTGATTACAAATGTTTTCATGAGTAATCATTACACCTTTAGGATTTCCGGTTGAACCGGAAGTGTAAATCATGTAGGCCAAATCATCCGGAAGAACGTCAACATTCGGATTTTCGGCATTTTCCTCTTCAAGAAGTTCATTGACATTCAATGAATTTTCAGAATCCCCATTGCTTATGATATAATCCGCCTGACTGTTTTCATAAATATAATTAATCCTTTCCTGAGGATATTCAGGGTCAATAGGCACGAATGCGCATCCTGCCTTTAAAACACCAAGAATGGAGGAAATAAGATTACTGTCCCTATTAAGCATAATAAGAACATTGCTTTTTGGCTTTACACCCTTTCTGATTAATGCATTTGCAATCCTATTACTTTTTTCATTTAATTCCCTATAAGTTAAGGTTGCATCACATGCGACCAATGCCACATCATCCGCCTTTTCAACAGCATGCTTTTCAAAGCGCTTATGTAAAATCGGATTTTCAACCGGTGAAAAGGTAGGCAATTCGTCGCGTGGATTCAATTCTATTTCATTAATCCTCAATTGTTCAATATTTCCATCAATGAATTGATTCACTATGGATAAAATACTGTTCAAGAAAGTTGTAATATATTTTTCACTGTAAAAACCGTTATTGTACAATATTTCCAATTCCAGATCTTCCTCATTTTCATTGACATTGAAAGTAACCTTATAATCTGTTTCAAGGGAATCCAACCTTTTAATATCATACACATTATTATCCAATCTGAGGTTTCCAAATTCGAGACTGTTGTAGGAGTACATGAATTCAGGCTTTAAATTGAACTCCTCGGCGATTTTGATATATGGGTAATTACTATGTCTGATTCCATTTTTCCAAATCTCATCGATTTGATTGAAAAGCTGCCTGATGGAGATGTTTCTCTCATCATTAATGGAAACAATCGGCAAGGTTTTGACTAAAAATGCCTGAGTGTTCTTATAATTAGAATTAAGTCTGCCGTTGAAAATTGTGGTCAGCAATGTCTTATCGGTGAATGTGCACTTATTCAATGCCAATATTGTACTTGCCATGAACAGAATGTTCGGCGAAATTCTTTTATCGGCACAGAATTCTTTTATTATTTTTAAATCAATATTTTCAGAAATGGATTGTAATCTGGCAATGTTTTCATCATTGCTCAAATCAGGAGTCAAAATGGTTGAGTCGACTTCTTTTGACAACTGGTCACGGAAATACCTTTCGCTGGCAGCATACTCATCGCTGCCCTTGTTTTTATTTTCAATCAGCGAACAGACATAACCATTAATATGATGGATATCAAAGAATAAAATTATTTCATCCGTAGTTTTATATATTTTGGCTCTGAACAGCTGATTATCCAATAATTCAAATCTTTTGACATCTTCTTTTTCTATTTCCCTATCTGAAATATCATCTATTTCAACGATTGGAATTTCCTCGACAGCTATTGAATCATCCCTCTTGTGCATCAATTGCCCCTCATGAAGGACTATTCTTGTTTTGAGATAAGGATATGCATCAATTGTTTTAATAATAGAATCCCTTAATTTTAATGCATCGATTGATTTATCGAACCTGATTAGAGTCGGAAGATTGTATTGGGCTTCATCAGGATTTTGAGCGCATTCATAATACACTCCCAGCTGATTGTCCATCAATGGATAAAATGTAATGTCCTTTGATGATTTGATCAATTCATTTAAATCCTCATCAAACTCCGCAATTTCAATACAATTGGCAATGTGGCGTATTGTAGGAGTTTTCAATAGTTCAGTGATGTCCAGATTAATATTGAACTTTTCATAAATCGCAGCATTGAATTTCATTAATGATAATGATGTGAATCCAAGGGCATACAAGTCATCGGTAACACCAAAACCATCAGTTTTTGAAAAATCGCAAAGCACTTCAAATAATTTTTCTTCAGTGCTGCTTTCAGGAGAAACATTTTCAAATTCCAGTTCAGGTTCAGGCAATTGCTTCAAATCCGCTTTGCCGTTTGGACTTTTTGGAATTTCGTCAAGCTGCATGAATGCAGTTGGAACCATATAATTGGCCAATTTTTCACTTAAATAACTTTTCAGAGAACTTTTTTCAATTTCCCCATCAGCAACATAATATGCACATAAGTGAGAGTTGTTGTTAATTTCCTTAATTACAACTACATTATCTTTAATGCCGGGATATTTGCCAATGTTAAATTTAATTTCATCTATTTCAATTCTCAATCCTCTTAGTTTAATTTGATTATCCTTTCTTCCTTTAATAATAAATTCATCGTCAGGTGTTTTGATTGCATAATCCCCAGTTTTACAGTATGGGATTCCATTGATTTCAATGAAAACATCCTTTGTTTCATCCAGATTATAATATCCTTTTCCAACATTAGGTCCACCAATGTATAATTCACCCATAACTCCATCAGGCACCAATTTTCCATCAATATCTCTGACATCAGATATGGAATTTTCTAATGCCCTGCCGATGGTTATATTATTTGGGTCGGTTATCTCTTTAAAATGTGTTCCGGCCACCGCTTCACTTTGTCCATAACCATTAAATACGGAAACATCACAGTTCTCTTTGATTAGATTGAATGCTTTTAGAGAAAATGGTTCACCACCCATAATAATAGCCTTAAAACAGGAAATCACATTATGGAATTCATCAATTTCAAAACCAGAAAGCAGCCTGGAAGGAGTGGTTACCATAATTTCAGGATTATGTTCCTTAATTAGACCAATAAGATTTACAATATTTTTTATTTCCAAATCGCTTGCTAAGATTAATTTAATGCCGTTGGTTACTCCTGTCAGAATATCGTGCAGTGACATGTTGAATGAAATTGTTGCAATGCTCAATATGCTTCCATAATTCACCAAAGGATTATGTTCAACCTGATTACATACATTTTTATGAGTTATCATTTTATGAGTTATCATTACTCCCTTAGGAATTCCGGTAGATCCAGAGGTGTAGATTATATAGGCCAAATCATCAGCGCCGACATCAATATCAGGATTTTCTGTGTTGTTACCTTCAAGCAAATCGTTAATGTCCAATGAGTTTTCTCCAGATTCTTCAGAGATGATATAATCCGCCTGGCTGTTTTCATAAATGTGATTAATCCTTTCTTGAGGATAATCCGGGTCAATCGGAATGAATGCACATCCCGCTTTCAGGATACCTAAAATAGATGCAATC
>CADBHR010000172.1 GCA_902794475.1 uncultured Methanobrevibacter sp.
TGCCTCGGCTGAGCACACTCCAAGGGCTTCGGCTTCAAGGTTTTCCCTGATTTTGGATTCGGAGTATTCCCTTTCGGCCAGTCTCTTCTCAAGTATCTCAGGGCGGACCCTCAAAACGATCACCTTGTCGGCGCCGTCGCATAAATGGGAGAGGTGCCCTTCAAAAATCAGCAGTTCATCGCAATCTTTTATCAGTTCATCTACATATGATGACAACTTTTCGATGTCGATGACCTTATATCCCTTATTCTCGTCAATGCCCATTACGAAACCATGACTTATTGCCAGGTCATTGATTTTAATCAATCGTCCTTTCAATTTAGAGGCAAGTGTTGTCTTTCCGACACACGGTGTGCCGGTTATGAATATGGCTGTCATTGTTAGAGTATTGTCCTTCAAGATATTTAAAAGTTAAAAATAGAAAAAGAATAGATGAAATGGGATTTCATCTATTTCACTTTGACTGTGGTTTTGATGGTGTCTTTGAGGTAAGTCACTTTTACCGCATATGTCTTGCCCTTTTTGAGCTTTTTGATGACTTTCTTGTTCAATGTCTTTTGGGCAACGCCTTTCTTGTTGGTCTTTACCTTGTAGGTTTTGCCGTTGAACTTGAAAGTTATTGTTTTTCCTTTCACGGCCTTACCGTTGATTTTAAGTGTTGCCTTTAAGGCAAATTTCTTGGCTGTCTTTTTGACAGTGACTTTTTTGGCTTTAAGCACCTGTTTTACGGTTACAGTGTTTTTGACTGATTTTCCATCAAATGTGGTTTCCATAGTGTACTTTTTAGGAACATCAGTAATTTTGATTTTGGCAATACCGTTAGCATCGCTTGTCACGGTTGTGGATTTACCGTTGATTGTGAATTTGACGCTCACACCGGAAGCGGCCACCTTGCCGTCTGCTGAAACGATTTTAACTGAGAAGTATTCACCGCCGTCATAATCCACGACAATGTTTTTGTTTTCTGTGATTTTACAGGTGCTTGGATTTAATTTTACAACAACACTGTTCCTGTATGTTTGATTGCTGTATGCGGTTGTTACCTCATAAGTGCCCGGAACCTCAGTGATTGCAACTTTAGCAATGCCATCAGCATCAGTGGAAGCGACAGTTGTCTTTCCATTGATTGTGAAATTGACAATTGCACCTTCACCGACTGCATGGCCATCAGAGGTTACAACCTGAACGGTGAAGTAGGATTTGCTTGCGTAATCCACTGTAATGTTGGTGTTTTGTGTGACGAGGGTATTGTCCCTTAGGGTATATGCCTTGATGCATGCCACCTGCTGGATGTCAGGATCTAGGCTGACAAGGTCCATCCAGGTTCCGTTGAAGTCTGTTCGTGAAATATTATTCAGATAATGCACCCTTGTATCTGTACAGATAGGCACCGCATTTGAGGTAATGTAGACGCTGAACTCATCATTCTTTTTGATTGGAATATACTTGTCCAGTTTGATTGTGTGATAGCCGTAATATGGTGAGATGCCTTCCTGTGTTAGGACTTCAACGCCGTTGACAGTGATATGGATAGTGTAGTTAACGCCTGCCTGATTGAAGTAGGTTCCCACAGCGCCGATTAAATCATCACCCTTGCTAGCGAAATCATTCGCATAAGTTACTGGATTACCGTATAGCGGATTGTCCTCATCGTATTCCATGAAATAATATACTGCGCCGAGGTCATACTGATAGTTCTTGTTGTAAGGCAGGGTATTATCAAAGATGAATGCGACAGGAGCGGTCAAAACATCGTCTGAAGAGATTGTTGTGTCGCTGTAGGAGAGATAGAAGTATCCCTCATCACGGGACTGCTTGCCCCAACTGTTTTTGACGATCCATGCGCCGTCATGGCCCGGGTCGATTGCAAAGTTTTCCCGTGGATAGGTGTCATCCCATCCTACTATGGCAACTATATGGTTGCCGTCGTCGCCGTCAGGGTCATACTGTGCAAATGTTGTGCCATTGTAATATATCCTTGAGCCGTCGGCATTGCTTTCGAAGGCAAAATATGAGATGGCCACTGCACCATATTTGAGGATGGCCTCTTTGACGGCAGGGTCTCCGCCCGCAATTGTCTTGTTTATAGGGACATAAATCATGTCCTGAACATGGATGTTTTCCAATGATGATATTACCGGTGAAAATTTGCCCAGTTCATCGTAGGTGTCGAAATCCGTTGGGAATACTCCAAACCAGTTCAGCGCATAGGCCGCACCCTCTGAAGTGAAACCCCCCTCAGGAGAGGTCAAATCACCATATTTACTGTATCTGATCATTAGATTTTGCATATTGTCTTCTGAAAGGTCATATGCAATCCCTGTCGCCTTCAAAAGGGCTGATTCCAATGCTGCGGTTACACCAAACGCCCAACAGGAACCCATAAGTCCCTGGTCCCTTACATCTGTAACCCAGCCGTAGTCCCTTAAATCAAAGCGGACCGGAAGAGTTGTGAGATTTATGTTATTGGTGATGAGGGTTATGATTTTTCCTTCCTCTGAAATGCATCCCGGATAGAAAGTCCTGTTAATGTCCTGTGCGGAGACATTGTCCGCTCCGTGCAGGGCACCTATTTCGCATCCGGAAATATCGAAAAAGGTCAGGACAGCTTCATCGCCATTACTGTTCAATGTTATGTTGTCGATACGATATTTTGAATCATATAGGCATATGGCACCTGCGGATAGTGCATTATTTGTGTTGAATTCACAGTCAGTCAGATTCAATTCGCCATCGTAGATTGCTCCGCCGTCATAATCCCCATGACAACCTGTGAATGTGGAATCCTGGATTGTCAGGTTGCCTCCTATCTGGACAAGAGCCCCACCATAGGAAGAGTATGTGTCGGTGCAGGTCACATTGATGATGTCGACACTGCCTATTCCTGCGCCTTCACCTATAGTGTCGATGAATATCGCACCGGCATTCTTGACCGAACGGGTATTTTCGAATATGCAGTTTTCAATTATCCCCTTTCTCGCCAGCTTCAATGAAACAGCGCCGGCGCTTTCAGTTGCGCTCAGGTTGATGAATCTGGTATTGTTGATAACCGCATATGTAATGCTCTGCTCGCTCCAGCAGAACAATGCCGGAGAGTATGTTGAGGAGATATTGATGAAGGTACAGTTGTCCAAAAGGACGGCATAGGCAACCCTTTCTGATGTATCAACATATACATCGGCTCCTGACCTATCGCCTGCAATATTGTCTGCAAATCTGGCATTGTTCAAAGTTACAAAAGAATCCTGCACCACATACAACGTTCCGGCGGAATCGCCTGCGACATTGTCAATGAATGAGACATTGTTCAAAGTCACGGAACTGTTGACAACAGCCAATGCTCCCATTGCATTGCCGCCGGTGAAAATAAGATTGTTGATTGTGACATTAGCCGAACCGATAATAATCAGCGATGCAGTCTTATTGTTTCCATTGAGGGTGAAATGGTTTCCGTTAATTACAAAATCGTCTTTTTCCCTTAGTGTGACCCTGTTGGGTTCATCGTTTTCATCGAATGTGTAGTTGTATCTTATGTCAAATGTTCCCGAAGAGGAAGCAATATCCTCAGCCAGTTCAGTATAGTTGTGGCTTGCATCCCCTGTTTTGTCTTCCTGAGTAATTTCCTGCTTGTCATCAATGTCGCCATTGGCGATTTTTATTGAATCATCATTGCTGCCAGCCATAATGTCTTCGCTTATTTCATCGCTTGCCGAAACGGCGCCGATTGTGAGAATAAGAAGAAGAAATATGACAGATATCTTCCATAGACTCATTGTTCGCACTTCCTTGAATAATTTTTAATAATTTTACTAAACTCAAAATGTTTTAATAATATCGAACTATTTTCGTATAAATTTTTCAAACAGCTCTAAATAAAAATATAATTTGTTAACTATTTAAATATTATCATGATTTAAAAACAGAAAAAAAATGGGATTGATTAAAAAAAGTGTTCATTTCTTGAGGATTATCCTTAAAACATCCTCATCGTCAAGGACATGGTCCGGACCTACCTTCTGGCCTGGAAACTTGACTGATGTTCCCCAAACTTTCGCATGTCTGAAGTTCTTGACGAATTCCCTGTGGAGCTTTCCGCAGGCGTCGATTACGGTTGAGCCTTTCTTGATGAC
>CADBHR010000173.1 GCA_902794475.1 uncultured Methanobrevibacter sp.
TGAAGTCGTATGGCAACTCAGAGGAGAAGCCGGCAAACGTCAAGTGGACGGTGCAGAAATCGGTATGACTCACAACATCGGTGGTACCGGAGGTACTGCAGCTGTACACATTTTCGGAAGAGATTTATAAATCTCTTTTACTTTTTCTTTTTTTATGATACTCAATACAGGCACAAGAACCGACATTCCCGCTTTTTATTCCAAATGGTTCCTGAACAGGATTGATGAGGGTTTTGTAATCAGCAAGAATCCCTATAACAATCAGATGTATAAGTATAATTTCGACCCTAAGACAGTAGATGTCATATGCTTCTGCTCTAAAAATCCGAAGCCCCTGGTGAAGGATTTGGATAGGCTATCCGATTACAGGCAATTCTGGTTTACCACAATAAATCCTTATGATCGAGACATTGAAGTTAATGTTCCAAATTATAAGAGAGTTATAGACACATTTAAGGAGCTTTCTGAAGCTTTAGGAAGAGACTGCGTTTCCTGGAGATATGACCCGATTTTCATTACAGAAAAGTATTCCCTTGACTTTCACATTGATAAGTTTGAGGAAATGGCTTCAGAATTATATCAGTATACTTCGGATTGCACAATCAGCTTCATTGATTTGTATCAGAAGGTTTTGAGGAATTTTCCTGAAGCCAGTGAAGTTACAACTGAGGAACGGCTAATCATTGGGGAAAATTTCGCAAGGATTGCCGATGAGTATGGCATTCAGATGAAAACATGTGTTGAGGGCACATTGCTTGACCAGTTTGGTTTCGATTCATCAGGATGCATGACCCAGCAGGTGCTGGAAAAGGCTATTGGAAATAATTTAAAAGTGCCTAAAGGAAAATACCACAATCGAGAATGCAACTGTTTAATGGGAAGGGATATTGGATTATATAACACTTGCATGCATGGATGCAGATACTGTTATGCCAATAGTATAGAAATTATCTACTACTTTTCTCTCACTACAAATAATAATATTATTCTTCCTCAATAATTAAAGTTTTTGAAATTCGTTCAAATCGTAGAATTTTAACATATATTCAGATATAAAATAAAAATATTAGTGAATGTATAGAAATAAAAATGTTGTCTTGAACAGTTATTATTTATCAGAAGTGGTTACATAAGGCTGGTCAAAACACAAATAAGAAATGTTAATGTCACCAGATATAGTAAGTGATAACATGATAATAAACGTCGGCGGAAGAACAGATATAGTGAACTACTACACTCCATGGCTATTGAACAGGCTTGAAGATGGATATGCATATTCAAGAAATCCCTTTGCAAGGGAGAATGTTTACAAGTTAAGCTTAAGGCCTGAAGATGTTGATTGTCTTCTGTTCTGCTCAAAAAACTACCAACCTATACTGAAACATATAGGTGACATTGATGAAAAGTACAATATATTGTGCAACTACACGATTACTGCATACAGCAAGTACATAGAACCGAAAGTCCCATCAATAAATCAATCTATTAAAACGTTGAAAAGATTATCTGATATTGTTGGTGGCAATAAGATTCTCTGGAGATACGATCCAATTCTTCTGACTGAAAAATACACTGTTGAAAAACATCTGGAAACATTTGAGTATATGGCCGAAAAGATCTCACCATTAGTTTACAGATGTATCTTCAGCTTTGTAGATATGTACAAAAAAGTTGAAGAGAACATGCCTGAGATAATTCCGCTTGCTGAGGAAGATAAAGTGAAGCTATTGAAAGGGATTGGTGAGATATCAGAGAGATATAATCTTTACACTCAATCATGTGCAACAAATGAAAGCTATGAAAAATATGGTATACATGCTGCAGGATGCACCACTCGTGAAATTTTGGAGCAGGCTCATGGTGTAGTCTATAAAAATGTTAAAGGAACTGGAATTAGAGAAAATTGTCACTGTATTCCGTCAAGAGACATAGGTGCTTATAATTCCTGTTTAAGTGAATGTAAATACTGCTACGCCAACCGAAAACCTGAAATTCCCAAAAATGTTATAAAACTGCATGATGAGAAATCGCCATTGTTGCTTGGACATCTTAAGGAAGAGGATAATCTAATTGAAACAAAGGTAATAAGATATATTGAACCTAAACAAACAACTTTATTTGATTTTTAAATTAGTTGTTTATTAAATGATGGTCTATATCAATTATAACTAAAACCTATCATTTTACTTTTTTTGAGATTTTTGCAAATATTATAATAGTTATTCTCAATAAGTATATTACTTATTTTATATAAAAAATATAATAAATAATATAATAAATATATTTGGAAATGATTATTATGGGGATTACTTCTTTCATAAAAACTAGACTATTGAATAATAGGGTCGAACAGTACAACACCAAGCGCAGCTATTGGGGTGAGGATGAAAGGCAGCCTAGAACTGACGGAATAAACACAGGTCTTGACTTAGTTGACGCGCTTCCGCCAGTAATCAACAAAACAATAGCTAATGCCCGTTATGCTGTCAAGCTTGACGGCTACACTTCAGGTATTCTGAAAAACAGAATTGATAAGGCTAACGTTAATGTGGTATTGGTTGACAAGGAAAACAGGCTCTCCAAGGAGCAGAAACTCACTTTAATCCTTTGGGCCAGAAAAATCGACATCCGCCAGGTTGCTAAAGAGATATTGCAGGGAGGAATGGTTGACGGTGAAGGACTAGGCAAATACATCAAGCCTATATTTCTTGAAATAGGTGCCCATGGCTACGGATTGAAAAAGGAATTCAATGACGACAATGAGGTGCAGCTGTACCTTCATGAAATGCCGAAGGATGTTGTAAACGGAAATCCTGAGGACTTCAACAACTTCATCAGCGTTGAAGAGGGAACACTGACTGTCAAATACGAACCGGAACAGGTAATCAACTTCATGTACAATGAAATCTACTCGGAAGCCCAGAGCATTATTTTGAATTGCCTTGATGACATCTATCATAAATGTAACTTGGAGAGAAATCAGGTCGAGAGAATCAACAAGGACAATATCATTGAAGTCAAGCCTTCACTTGATGCAAACGGCCGGCCGTACATTATGGAGCTCTCTTCAACTGCAAAGGAAAACCTATATGCAGATTACGGAACTACTGCAGACAGCAATGTGGCTATTGTTCCTCCGGGAATTGAATCAAAAATCTTGGGGGGTAACAACTACCAGTCAGACTACACAAGGCAGACCGAGATTTTTAGAAACAATATCCTGAGGACATTTGTAACTCCACAGTCCCAGGCGGGTAATGAAAGATCCAATCAGAACGTTGCCGAATACATCAACGATTCGGCCATTACCGGGTTTATCGTTAATGTGGCCAATGACCAGAAATGGGTCTTGAAATACTGCAATCAGCTGTTGAATATGCAGCTGGAACTTATGGGCATTGATGAAACATTGAATATCTATTTCAGCTATTCAAGAGATGATGTATTAAGATACATTATGGAACTTACAGCTGAAGGTGATGAAATCTACAAGAATTATTTAACCAACTTTGAAGAGGAGCAGCCTGTAGGTGAGCGGATTGTCAGTGACAGCGGTGTCGAAATATAAACATGTCACTTAGCAAATATTTATATGCAATAGCATACATAATATAACTTGAATATTATAGAAGGTAAAAACTTCTTTTGAAGTTCAGCCTGTATATCCTTGTCTCGACGAGGGGCGAATTAGGTGGTATACGGGTTCTTCTATCATTCATCAAATCACTTCTAATTTTCATATACTAATTTTACTACCTTATTTTTTATCATATCTAAAAATTCATGATTGTCATTTTCAAAATTTTGAAAAGTTGACCATGAAATCAAATCAGCCATCTGCAGACCTTTGTAATGCATTGAATCGGCATGTTCTATCTTAATCGGCTGTTTTTTAATATTATTTAAATTATTTAAAAAGAGTTCATTGAAACTATCAATCTCTTCCTGTTTGTTTTTTGATTTGTCAATGAATATGAAAGTAGGTTTGTCAATGTTAATCAATTCAGCTAACCTTGAAGCTAAAATATCGTAGGCTTTTTTATTGTCTCCATATCCGATTTTATATCTGTTTTCTTTGTCAAAAACGATTATGTAAACTTCATAGTCTATGTTTTTTAATTTTTTAAGGATTTTAATTTTTAAATCATATGGAAGATTTCCACCTTTGATTTCATTGGAAGTCAGCATTTTCTTTGTAAAACTTCGTCTGGTTTTCTTAATTATCTTTTCTAGCTTTTTTGAATCCTCAACTTTGATGGCAGCCATGACAAAATACTTTGAACTGCCCTGTTTAGTTCCTAAATCTCCACTTTCATCAATATAAATATAAGACATGATAAAAACCAAATTTGAATTAATTTTACAACTTTTAATATTCTATTTTTTATCATTAATTAATATTTTCATCAGAACAGACGTGTTGAAATATAATAAAAGTTTATATAAAATAAGTAATAAATTATATAATAAATATTATAATAAAATGTGATAACATGAAACATGAACTTTTTGAAGTCGGACTGTATGACTATTCGGATCTGGACAGGCGTCTCAACAAACCCGTCAAATGGACAAGTGATGATTTAAGACAGATTGCTGAAAACTACCGTGGAGGAATCCCATTAACCTCAGAGCACGACAAGGTCTACATAGGCATTGGAAACAATATCGTGTTTGAAGAGGATAAGGGAAAGCTGTTCATTGACCTTCCGGATGAGCTTGACATGAAAGGAAAAGGCCTGTCCCCTAAAGTTGATGTTTTACTGAAAGATAACGGAGATTCATTTGGAATTGATACTATGAACCTAATAGATGTTGGCGTAACCAAAAACCCAAGAAAAATAACTTTGCTGAATTCTGAAATAACTGGTGAGACTGGAGAGGCCGGTGAAACCGCAAATCCCAAGCCTCCTGAAGTTGAAAACCAGGACGCAAATGTGGCAACCAATCTTTTGCTTGAAAAACTCAAGGGAAAGGATGCGGAAATCGGAAAGCTGCAGGATGAGATAACCACCTTAAAAAAGGAATCCAAAAAGTATGACAAGATAAAAAAATCCATAGAGGAAAACAAGGAATTCATAAACAATAAGGAGGATATCCTAAAGGAGCTGTCTGAACTTAGAAAACATGAAAACGAAAGGAAAATAAAGGAATACGAAGCAAAATATAATTTCAACTATAATGAAAACGCACAGGAATGGAGCTTATGGAGAAGCTGGCCGAGAGAAGAATAAAAATTGAAGCCACCAATGACATTTCAACTCCGGGCGGACGCAACCCTCAAAACTCAGGTGAAGTCGGTGAAACCGGATCTGCCGGAGATGAAAATGCTCCTTCATTTACAACCCGTGAGGAATACAATAGGATATTGAAGGATATGGGATTTAACAGAACCAGAATATAGCTGTGAAGGTGTCTTTTGCACTGGAGCTATACTTTCATTTATTTGCTCGTTGTTTATATTTGAGGGGAAGTGTTTTTG
>CADBHR010000174.1 GCA_902794475.1 uncultured Methanobrevibacter sp.
AATGCGGAAAAATACTTGATAGGGACACAAACGCAGCAATTAATATTCTAAACCGCTGGTTCAACGGGGATAGCCTGAAATAATACTTAAATTAACCATATTAAGTGAAAAAAATTCAGGAATCCCCACCCTCTTTTAGGGTGGGGTGGTTCAAATAATATTATTTTTAAACATAAAATCATGCATTATGTTAAAGCCAAGGGCATCTTCACTTCTGATTACGGCATCAACATATACAGAGGATGCACTCATGGATGCATCTATTGTGATTCCAGAAGTGATATCTATCAGTTTAACCATGAATTTGAAGACATTGAAGTGAAGGAAAATGCGGTTGAACTGCTTAAAAGGGAACTGGTGAGGCGCAAACCTTTCATGGTGGTGACAGGCGCAATGACCGACCCGTACATTCCAATCGAAAAAAGATTAAAGAATGTTCGCAAATGCCTGGAATTGATTTACAGATATGGATACGGATTTTCATGCCTTACAAAATCAGACCTCATCTTAAGGGATTTGGATTTGCTTAAAAAAATCAATGAAAAAAGCAAAGTAGTCGTTAATATTACCTTAACAACGGCCAATGACGATTTGTGCAAAACCATTGAGCCTAATGTATGTTCGACATCAAGGCGAGTGGAAGTGCTTAGGAAACTGGATGAAAATGACATTCCCACAGTCGTTTGGCTATCTCCAATATTGCCTCATATTAATGATACTGAGGACAATATCAACTCCATTTTGGACTCCTGCATTGATTTAAATGTCAGGGGAGTGTTGAATCTGGATATGGGATTGTCATTAAGGGAAGGCAACAGGGAATATTTCTATAGAAAGCTGGATGAAAATTTTCCGGGCTTAAGGGACAAATATGTTGAGGAGTTCGGAGACAGCAATTTCATCTACAGCAAAAACAATAGAAAACTAAAGCAAATCATAAAAAACAGATGTCAGATGCATGGGATGCTCTACAAACAGGAAGACATATTTAATTATATGCATGATTTTCCTTCAAGAACAGTGCAATCAAAATTAATGTAGCAAATAATTTTCAAATGTTTAACTCGAAATTCCAGTAATTCAGGATTAGTTTCTGAAAAGTCAATCATTAAATATAATCAGTTATAGATTTTTAAATAACTCAAATACATGGAGAGAAAAATGAAGAAAACAAAAGTTATCTGCAGTATCGGTCCGGCAAGTGACTGTGTGGAAGTTATGGGCGAAATGGTCAATAGAGGCATGGACTGTGCACGCATTAATCTTAGCCATGCAACTCCTGAAGTCATAGTGAAAACCCTTGACGTCATCCGACAGGTGCGCAGGGAATATTATCAACCATTAGCTATCATGTATGACACCAAAGGGCCTGAATTTCGAACATTAATGTTCAAGGATGGGGGTGTTACCCTTAAGAAGGATGATACCATAAGGATGAGCAAAACCTGCATACTTGGAAATGAAGAGGAATTCGGAGTCAATCACAGCAATGCAATTGACTTTATTGAAGTGGGAAACAAGGTGTTAATTGACAATGCACTCTTTGAACTGGAAGTCATAAGCAAAAGTGAGGATCATGTAGTTTTGAAGGCATTGGATGACGGTAAGATTCAGGACAAAAAAACCGTAAATGTCCCAGGTGTCAATTTGAATTTGGAATTCCTCAGTGAAGATGACAAAAAGGACATTGCCTTTGCTGCAAAACATGCCTGTGATTATCTGGCTTTATCCTTTGTCAATTCAAGGGAAGATGTGGTTGCTGCCCGTAAGATAATTGAAGATGCCGGAGGCGATGCACTTATAATCTCAAAAATAGAAAGCCGAATGGGCATCGAAAATATAGATGAGATAATTGATGAATCCGATGGAATTATGGTGGCCAGAGGAGATTTGGGAGTTGAGGTTCCACTGGAAGAGCTGCCAGTCCTTCAAAAGGACATCATCAGAAAATGCCGCCAAAAGGGCAAGTTTGCCATTGTCGCAACTGAAATGCTGGCCTCAATGTATGAAAATCCAAGACCTACAAGGGCAGAGGTTTCCGATGTTGCCAATGCGATATTGGATGGAACTGATTGTGTCATGCTTTCCGGAGAGACCACAATTGGAAAGCATCCGATTGAATCTGTTGAAATAATGAGCAGAATATGCAAATATGTTGAATCGACTATTGACTATACGAAGAATATCGCCTATAATGGAACAATAGACACAAGCGACACTATTGCCAAACTGGTTGTTGATGCCGTTGAATTCTCAGACATTAAACTGATAGTTACAACCACTCTCACCGGACTTACTGCCCGCAGAATTAGCAATTTCAGGCCAAACTCAATAATCATGGCCTGCTGTCCGTCCAACCATATTGCGGAAAAGGTCATTTTAAACTTCGGCGTCAAACCTGTGGTAACCGATATATATGAAAGCACCGATGAGTTGGTGGATAATGCAAAAAAAATAGCTGAAAGAGAATTTAATCTAAACAAAGGAGATCTGATTGCAGTTACTGGAGGATTTCCATTGGGCAAAGCCAAAAAAACCAATTATCTGATATTGGTTGAAATTTAATTGGGCATTTATCTAAATGATGCAAGAATACCATGACCTCTTCAAGGTCATGGATGAATTGCACTATTGGGTGTACTATCTTTTTTTAATTAATTTTATTGCGTT
>CADBHR010000175.1 GCA_902794475.1 uncultured Methanobrevibacter sp.
TGTTATAAGAAATATATAAATAACCGTCATATCCCCAATCAGGACCGTAGCTGTTTTTGACTATCCATGCTCCCTGAGTATAGCTTCCGAAATAGTCATAACCTCTGTAATTGTCATCCCATCCGACAATACTCATACAGTGGTTTTCGGAACTGCTCCATACGGTAGTCATTGTTACCGCACCGTATTTCATGATTGCCTCTTTGGCTGAATTTATCGCATCCCTCTGATAGATTCCCGGTTTAATATCGGAAAGGGAATATATGTCCTGAATATGCAATGCAGGATTATAAATCACTGACAATGCGGAATATTCATCATAAACATCTAACACGTCATATATCGGACCGAACCAGCTTGCAAGATAGGCCCAGATCATGTTGTCGTTTCCGCCGCCGTTGGCATCCCATCCGAACTGGGAATATTCTGCCATGAGGTTTTTGACGTTTTCCTCTGAAAAGTCAAATGTGATTCCGGTTGCCTTCTTAAGGCATGCCTCGAGAGTTGCTATTCCACCGAATGCCCAGCAGTTACCTCCTGAGCCCTGGTTTTTAACGGAAGTGATGTATCCGAAGTCCCTTGAATCATATGATGAAGGAAGGGAACCTGAGGATGACGGTGCAGAGAAATTGAATAAAGGCACAGCAGCAATAGGATGGTTGTAATATATGCTGTCATATTGCAGGTTTAAAAGATAATCGTTAAATGTTATGTTGAAAAGATTTGCATTGAGATAGTTTATGTTTTCAAGGGCATAGCTTCCGAATGATATGCGGTTTCCGACCTCATCGATGAGGTAAATCTCAATGTTGTCATTTATCAGGTTTGAATTCCTTTTGGTTATGTTAAATTGAATAATGTTCTTATGGTTCAAATCAGTGTTGACCAATTTGGAACCGCCAGACAGGACATTCAAATCGACATATGGGTTGTTTTGGGTGGAATCATCATTTTGTACAATGATATAATTTCCGTCGCTTGAAACGGAGAATGTGATATAATTGCTTGAGGCCTCTATTTCATTTCCATCCAGGAATCCTCTGTAAACGGCCACAAACCTGTATACGTCCCTGAATACGTTATCATCATCTATTTGGACATAGTCCTCATCCCCATCTATGAATATAACAGGACCATTCTGCGCATAGGTCCTGACGAAGGAATTGGATGAGATATTGAATGAGTTTGAAAACCTTGCGATGATTGCGCCACCACTAACTTTTGCCCTTGAGTTGTAGAAGCTGTTGGCCACCAAATTAATATTTCCATACATGTTGTAGATGGAACCGCCGTAATATTCTGCATAGTCATCGGTGAATCCGCTGGATAAAAGGTTCAAATCGGAATTAAGATTACAGATTGCACCGCCGAAGTATGCTGAATCGTTAACGAACTGTGAGTTTGTCACATCGGAATTGCAGTCCACAACATATACTGCACCTCCGCCGTCTTCGAATGACCGGCAATTGGTGAAATTACACCTGTCAATAATCAGCCTGGAATTTTCACCGGCAATAACTCCTCCAAAGACATCTGCTTTACAGTTGTTGAAAGTGGTGCCTATCATATTTATGGTGGTGTCTATACCGTATATGGCTCCCCCGTGCTTTGACTGAGTTGAATCGAATCTAGAATTCTTTATATTGAGGGTACCGCTGTGAAGCTCGATGGCACCGCCGAAGGTATTTGATTTGGAATTGTAGAAATTACAGTTTTCGATAGTGATGTTTCCCAAATAAAGACCTATTGATCCTCCCAAATCGGATGCATAATTGTTCTGGAAATTACAGTTGGTCAGCTTTACGGTTGGGCTTACGGAAGTACTTAAGGAATATATGGAACTGTATCTGGCATTGGAATTCCTGAAAAGCACATTATCAGCTTCGAAATTTCCGTTGTTGCTTATTCTAAGACCATCAATTGTCAATCCCTGAAGCATGAAATTTGAATTGTCCCTTATCTTGAAACCGAGGATGCTGCTTGAGGACTTCAATATGGTGTTCTGGCCCTGGCCTATGAATGTTGTCTTATAGCTCAATGATGAACTGATTGTCAGGGTGCTTTCTACAGTATAAACCCCCTCGCTGAAATAAACGGTTGAACCGAAAGGAATCTTGTCAGTGTCATAATCCTTATAAGGCTTGGACTGGGAACCGTCACCGTCAAATTTGGCGGATGCATCAAAGTATATTACGGAAGTTGCTCCTAAATTGCCATCATTCTCACCAACAGCCAATGTTTCATCATCTGTGCTGCTTTCGTCTAAAATTATCTGATTTTCATCACTGCTTAACGTTTGATTCATGTCCGATTCAATATCTGCCGTTGCAGAAACGAAGGATATCATGAAAAGAACACAAATCAATATTGAAATTACCACCAATCCCCTTTTATAATTCATAATATCATCCAATTTGTGATTATCATTTATACTGGGTTATATATTTGTAATTTCCAATTATATTAATGTATCTACAATTGATGATTGAAAAAAAGAGAATTTTAGGAATAATTATTCATAATCCAAAATGGAACATGTCTGATGTTGAACCGCCCATCACTTAATACAATGTTAAGTCCCTCTCAAGATTCAGTCAAGAGAATACGGCCACCATTTCCGCTGAAAACATCGAAGTCAATTGTGAATCAGTGCGAATATTATATTCAGAAACATTTTTCCTGTGCAGTAAAATATTCGTGCTGATTTCAGTGCATCAATTGCATATCCGTTTCCGTCAATAGTTAAATCATCTACATCCAGTTTAATTCCATTCAAATATTCCCTTCTTTCATTGGTCGGATCCAATTCAGTATCTGAATCCAAAACAATCCTCTTTAACTCCACTGTGGATTAGGTCATCCAGATACTTGAAGTTTTTTGAAGAACTCACCCAATCACCATTTTTTGATTAATCATCATAAACGTCAGAAGGGCTATTGTCTTTAAATGTGCAGTCTTTTATTTCGGATCCTTGAACCACCCCACCCTAAAAGAGGGTGGGGATTCCTGAATTATTTTCACTTAATAATGGTTAATTTAAGTATTATTTCAGGCTATCCCCGTTGAACCAGCGGTTTAGAATATTAATTGCTGCGTTTGTGTCCCTATCAAGTATTTTTCCGCATT
>CADBHR010000176.1 GCA_902794475.1 uncultured Methanobrevibacter sp.
CCCTTCCATTTCATATAATCCGAAAATTACCATCTCATATAATATTTTATTCATTTTCTTTCCTTTTTCAGTGAGATAATATCCAGTATTTCTTATCGCTTCATCTTCACATATTTCTTTTGAAATCATTCCTTGGTCTTCAAGATACTTTAATGTTTTAGACAAAACAACATTGCTTAATTCTGGTTTATCCTCTTTAAATTCATTGAAGTGTTTCTTACCCGCAAAAAGGTCTTTCATAATTCCAAAAACCCATTTTCTACTTAACAAATCATTAACACAATTAATAGGACATGCATCACTTTGATAGATAACATTATTCTTCATGTAAAAAACCTAGTACATAATTTGTAAGATAAACTATTTAACCTTATTAATAATTCAAAAAATAAACTATTAACTTAAACATTAAAAATGAAGTTTTAACAAGTAAATCTATTCAAATCTTTAAAATTACAGATTAAAACAATCTAGTTTGTGCATCAATATAACTAGGTTCATTGACTTCTTTTACAACATCCCCATCTTTAACATCCCCAATCAGCAACGGTGAATCTGAATCATGCAACTTCTGGTTCCTTTTGACCAACTTCATGTTGCTGTTGGCATAGCAATACCTGCACCCATGCATGCAAGTGTTATATAATCCAATATCCCTTCCCATTAAACAGTTGCATTCACGATTGTGGTATTTTCCTTTAGGGACTTTTAGATTATTTCCAATAGCCTTTTCCAGCACCTGCTGGGTCATGCATCCTGTTGAGTCAAAGCCGAATTGGTCAAGCAATGTGCCTTCAACACATGTCTTCATCTGAATGCCATACTCATCAGCAATCCTCGCAAAATTTTCACCAATAACCAAACGTTCTTCAACTGTAACCTCACTGGCTTCGGGAAAATTCCTTAATACCTTCTTATACAAATCAATGAAGCTTATTGTGCAGTCTGAAGTGTATTCATGCAGTTCAGATGCCATCTCCTCAAACTTTTCAATGTGAAAATCAAGATTGTACTTTTCAGTTATGAAGATTGGATCATATCTCCAGGACACTGCATTGATTCCTACAATCTCAGACAATTCTTTAAATGTTTTTATAACCTTTCTGTAATCGGGAACATTGACTTCTATATCTTTATCATAAGGGTTTATCGTTGTAAACCAAAATTGATTATAATCGAAAAGCTTATCCAGATTTTTTACCAGAGGTTTCGGATTTTTAGAACAGAAACAGATGACATCAACAGTCTTAGGATTGAAATTATACTTATAGATCTGATTGTTGTATGGGTTCTTGCTTAAAACAAAACCCTCTTCAATCCGGTTCAGGAACCATTTAGAAAAAAAAGCTGGAATATCTGTTCTTGTGCCAGTATTTAGTATCATAAAAAAAAGAAAAGGTAAAAGAGATTTATAAATCTCTTCCGAAAATGTGTACCGCTGCAGTACCTCCGGTACCCCCGATGTTGTGGGTCATACCGATTTCCGCACCGTCCACTTGACGTTTGCCGGCTTCTCCTCTGAGTTGCCATACGACTTCAGCAGCCTGAGCGATACCAGTAGCACCTAACGGGTGTCCACGTGCCTTAAGACCACCGGAAGTGTTGATTGGGAAGTCACCATCGATTTCAGTTTGTCCTTCTTCGATAGCTATTCCTCCTTTACCTTTTTCGGCAAATCCTAAGTCTTCAACAGCTAAAAGTCCGTTGATGGAGAAACAGTCGTGCACTTCAGTCAAGTCGATATCTTTGGTTGTCACTCCTGCAATTTCATAGGCCTTTCTGGATGCGACTTTTGTTGATTCAATGGTAGTCAAATCTTTTCTGTCGTGTAATGTTAATGTTCCGGAAGCCTGTGCAGAAGCCTTTACATAAATTGGAGTGTCTGTGTACTTTTTAGCATCCTCAGCAGGCACCATTACAATTGCTGCTGCCCCGTCACTTACAGGAGAACAGTCTAAAAGGGTTAATGGGTCTGCAACCATTGTTGAATTGATTACCTTATCAACGGTTACTTCAAATGGGAACTGTGCATTTGGGTTTTTGGATGCATTTTTGTGGTTTACTACTGAAAACTGTGCCAGTTGTTCACGGGTGGTTCCGTATTCGTACATGTGTCTTTTTGCAATCATTGCATATAATGATGGGAAAGTAGCACCTTGCTGAGCTTCCCATTCCTGGTCTGATGCTGTAGCGATAGCTGGTGTAGCATCCACTACATCTGTCATCTTTTCAACACCTGCAGAAATTACAACATCATGGAAACCTGATGCAACTGCCATGATTCCTTGCCTTAATGCCAATCCTCCGGATGCACAAGCAGCTTCTACTCTTGTGGTTGGAATTGGATTAAGACCTACGTGGTCGGAAATAAGTGCTGCAATGTGTTCTTGTTCTACAAATAGTCCTGATGACATGTTTCCAACAAACATCGCTTCAATGTCATCACCACCAATATCTGCATCTATTATAGCTTTTAAACCAGCTTCAGCAATTAAATCCCTAAATGAGGAATCCCATAATTCACCAAATTTTGT
>CADBHR010000177.1 GCA_902794475.1 uncultured Methanobrevibacter sp.
CACAACATCACACAGACCCTGGCATACAAGGCTGAAAATCATAAGCTGAACAAGAAGATTAAAAAGATCCACAAAAAGATTGACAATCTGATTGAAAAGCGCAAGGTCCACACAAAGCCGACCCCACAGTACCGAAGAGGCTATGGAGATTATGACATTCTCCATATGGCTTCGAAAGGTAAAGGTGGACGTGGAATAAGCTCCGACAAGATGAAATCAATGGCAAAGTGGATTGAAATCAACCAGGAAATCGATGAGGCTCATGACGAGATCAAAAGGATTGAAAATAGGATGATTAAAGACATCATCGACTCAAGCGATGTTATTTTAGCAACAAATTCCTCTTCGGCACTTGAAGCAATTGCAAGAGTCAAATTTGATGTTGCAGTCATTGATGAAGCTTCACAGGCTACAATTCCAAGCGTACTGATTCCTATTGCAAAGGCCCACAGGTTCATTCTTGCGGGAGACCACAAGCAACTTCCCCCAACCATAATCAGTGACAGGGCAGGAGCACTATCCAAAACACTGTTTGAAGAGCTGATTCGCATTTACCCATTCAAATCACAATTATTGGATATTCAATATCGTATGAACAGCCTGCTCATGAAGTTTCCAAATGAGGAGTTTTACAATAACGGGCTTAAAAGTGATTCGAGCGTTGATGACATAAACATCAAAGATATCCTGGATTCCCGCCAGGATGAAGATGCATTGCTGTTCATTGACACATCTGACATTGCAGACAATAGGGAAAGGCACTTGAAGGATTCCAAATCAATTGTCAATGAGATAGAAGCTGAAATTGCAATAAGAATTGCCGACGATTATCTGAATGATGGAGTGAGTGAAGAGGATATCGGAATAATCAGCCCATATGCCGACCAGGTCAAGATAATTCAGGAAAACACTCCAATTGAAGTAAAAACCGTCGACGGATTTCAGGGAAGAGAAAAGGAAATCATCATAATTTCAACAGTCAGAAGCAACAATAATGGAAATATAGGATTTTTAAGCGATTTAAGACGATTGAATGTTGCAATAACCCGTGCCAAACGTAAACTAATCATTATAGGAAATAAAGACACATTAATAACAAATCCAACATATAAAAGACTGATAAATTTTTGTGAAGATGAAAAGTTGCTGGTAAAAGTTTAGGTATACCTAAACTTTATATAGTATGAAAACCTAACTATAATCAAGGATGAAACACATTCCTCCATACTCTTAATTGAGGTGTCCTTATCCAAATACACATTAACTTCAACCTCAATTATTTTATCCTCAATTAAGAGTTTTCTTCTGTCAACTTTTTTTTAGAAAATTATTAAATACTATTAAAAATATAAATATTAATGAATATTCATTCTTATTACGGTGATTAATTATGACTGATAAAGTAGTTTTAGCATTCAGCGGAGGTTTAGACACTTCTGTCTGCGTTAAATTATTAGAAGAAAAATATGACTATGAAGTAATTACTGCATGTGTAGATGTAGGACAAGGCGAAGAAGAAATGGAAAAAGCAAAAACCATGGCCGCAAAAATCGGTGGACTCAAACACTACAACATAGATGCCAAAGAAGAATTCGCAAACGAATACATCTCACGTGGAATAAAAGCAAATGCCGAATACGAAGGATACCCATTAAGCACTGCTCTTGCAAGACCATTAATTGCACAAAAAATTATAGAAGTAGCTGAAAAAGAGGGAGCAGTAGCAATTGCACACGGATGTACCGGAAAAGGAAACGATCAGTTCAGATTCGAAGCTGTCATTCTTGCAATGTCTGATTTGGACATTATCGCACCAATCAGAGAAATGAATCTAACAAGAACTGAAGAAAAGGCATATGCGGAATCCAAAGGAATCGAATTAAGCTACGATAAAATTTACAGTATTGACGAAAACCTCTGGGGAAGAGCAATTGAAGGAGACGTATTGGAAGACCCTGCAAACGAACCTCCTGAAGACATCTACGAATGGACCAAATCCTGGGAAGATGCAAACGACGAACCTGAAAAGGTTTCCATCGAATTTGAAGAAGGTGTTCCAATAGCCATAAACGGTGAAATGATGCCATTGGTACAATTGATTGAAAAGGCAAATGAAATTGCTGGAAACAATGCTCTTGGTAGAGTGGACACCATTGAAAACAGAATGATTGGTCTTAAAAGCAGAGAAATCTATGAAACCCCTGGTGCAAAATTGTTAATCGCTGCACACAAAGCCTTAGAGGAATTGGTATTGACAACCGATGAGCTAAGATTTGCAGAATATGTGTCAACATTATATGCTGATTTAGTCTACGGAGCACTCTGGCAAGAACCATTAAGAGAAGACCTGGACCAAGCAATCGACAAGATGCAAGAAAGGGTAAGCGGAGAAGTTGTGATGAAATTATTCAAAGGTTCAATCCAACCTATTATCAGAAAATCTCCATTCAGCATACACAGCATCGAACAAATTACATTTGAAGACAAGGAAACCGAGCAAAGCGAAGTTGAAGGTATGATTAAATACCA
>CADBHR010000178.1 GCA_902794475.1 uncultured Methanobrevibacter sp.
CAGATATGGATCCTTCGGTTAAATTCACACCGTCTTTTGTTACAGTAGCTCTTATTTCAGCATCATTTCCGTATTTGCCAATCATAGCCCATGCGATAATGTCAACATGAGGTAATACTGTTAAGTTTTCAGGTGAGACATTTTCAAGAGTTACATTGGCACCATCAAATGTAGCAATGTTATCACTGCCGTCTTCAGCAACATTGTTTTCGAATTTGGAATTGCTGATTTTTGCATCACCTCCAACCGCCAATGCTCCACCGCTTCCAGCAGTGTTTTTGGCAAATGTTGATCCATTAATGGACAATGTTGATTTTTCGTGTTCAACCTCATATTTTATTGCTCCACCCTCATCTTCTGCAGTATTTCCTTCAAATAAACAGTTGTTGACTGTAACATTATCGACAGCATATACAGATCCTCCTTCGTCGGCATTGTTTGCTGTGAAGTTGGAATTTGATATGGCCGTATTTGCGGCAGCTATTGCTCCGCCTCTTTCAGCAGCGTTGCCTGCAAATGCGGAATTGCTTATATTTAAATTGTCAAGCACTAAAACTGCACCTGCAACGCTTCCGGCAGTGTTGTTTTTAAAGTTACACTCATCGATTTCAACAGCATGATTAACAAATATTGCTCCAGCACCATACTCAGCACCATTTTGTGTAAAGTTTGAGTTTATGACAGTAAGGTTTTCATTGATGAAGATTGCACCACCTACTTCACCAGCATGATTGCTGTTGAACTGACATCCGATGACCGTCATATTTCCTTTTGAATAGGCTGCTGCACCGGATTTCTCCGCATTGTTTGCTGTGAAGTTGGAATTGGAAATCACAAGATCGCCGTCACCGTGATAAATGGCACCACCATCAGTTGCACAATTATCAACAAAATTACAGTCAGAGACCTTACCATTATACCCTTCCCAGTAAATGGCTCCACCCTCACCATCAGCAGAGTTATTTGTGAAATTACAGTTTGAAACTTGAGAATCATCACATCCAGTGAGGTCTATAGCACCAGAACCTAATCCGGCAGAATTATTGGTAAAAGTACAATCGGAAATATCGATACTCTCACAATCCTCACACATAATAGCTCCACCGTAATCATCTGCAGAATTATTTACGAAATTGGAGCCTGAAACATGAATAGAATCACAAGCATCATCATAAATGGCTCCACCATTACCTGCGTGATTGTCTATGAAGGAGGAATCTAAAATTTCACAATTGCCGTTGTAATCTAAATAAATGGCTCCTCCGACATCCTCCGCAGAGTTATTCATAAACATACAGTTAGAAATAATGCCTTTTTTGCCACTCCATTCAACAGCACCGCCAGAATCAGCATGATTGTTTATGAATGTACAATCAGCAAGCTGACCATTACTTGCATCCCAAATGATAGCGCCACCACCATAGGAAACATTACCATTGATGAAAGTGATGTTTTTAATTGTTACCTTGCCGGATTCAATATAGAATATGCGTGCTTGATTACATCCGTCTATTGTGAAACCCACACCGTCTATTATAATATCTTCAACAATCCAAATACCAGTATACAAGTCCGCATCAGTGAGCGGATTGAAAGTGTAGTTTTTATCAAGTGTCAATGTGCCATTGGCATTGTCGATTAAATTCTGCAATGTTGAAAAGTCGTCAGTGACATTTACAATATTGATTTCAGCAGTTTTTAAGGTTAAATTTGATAAGTAAGTATCTCCTATGGTCACAGGGTATGAACCTATTTTATCTGAAGTGAAATTGCCTTCAAAATATTGATATTGATACTTATTACTGAGTACATAATCGATTTTGGTATTGTTGACAAGTAAATCAAAGTCATTAACATTAATCAAGTTATAATTATCATCCTGGAAATATAAATAAACATCCACGGTTTCTTTTAGATGTTTGTAGACAGTTCTATTGTTTAAAATGACACATGTAACGCTTGATGTAATATTACCGCCGTATGCTAAATAGATTTGAGCATTATATTTATTTACAGTATTGTTTGACAGGTATAACCTATTGGTTGCACCGTTATAAATGGCAATTCCCTTATCTGAAACACTGTTTTTGAATTTAGAGTTTGAAATCACGGCATTGTAATGTTTAAGATATGCTCCACTGCAGTCATTGTCAATGAACTGGCAGTAATCAGCAATTAGAGTGTCATTTTCACTGTAACTTTCATAGAATAATGCTCCACAATCTTCTGCACTGTTTGATTTGAAAACTGTATTGTTGACTGTAGCATTTGTACTTATGGATAATGCAGCAATGGATCTGTTTGCATAATTGCTGTCGAATGTGCAATTTTCAATTAAAGCATTACCTTCGAAAATTCCCACTGCACCGCAATCATACGCTCCGTTTCCAATGAATTCAGTGTTTATGATTTCAGTAGTTACAGATTCAACAGATACTGCTCCGCAATCATGTGCCTCATTTGAATACTCACCCTCTGCAACATTATTTGTGAAATTGCATGCACTGACAGTCAAATTATTCTCATTACAGTAAATCGCTCCTCCCTGTGTGGCGTTGTTTGCTGTGAAGTTGGAATTTGTTACAACAACAATATTATTTGCACATATTGCGCCACCACTATCAGCAGTGTTATTGATAAAACTGGCATTTTCAATGGTGATTAAATTGCTCCAGCGTGAAACATAAATGGCGCCACCTTCATTTGCAGAATTATTTATAAATTTACAGTTGGAAATATCGGCAGGATACTCCATCAAAAAACAGAGAGCGCCGCCCCTTTGACCGGAATTATTCATGAAAATACATTCTGAAATATGGCACTCTTGGGATCCAATGGCACCTCCGTCACGGGCAGTATTATTTATGAAAATACAATTGGAAATTGTGTCATTTGAACAAAATGAATATTCAACTGCACCTCCTTCACCATCATCCTTAGCGGCGTTATTTGTAAAATTACAATATGAAATATGAATTTCATTAGAGCTATACCAGTGAATAGCCCCACCGTTACCGGCGCGATTATCATTAAAAATACAATCTGAAATTTCAGAACCGCTGCAGTTGTCTGCACAAATGGCAGCGCCCCTATAAGTGGCATAATTATCTATGAAAGTACTGTTTAAAACTTTAAAAGCCTCAGTATTGACAATGTCAATTGCACCACCGGTAGCTGTAAATGATTTTGCGGTGTTTCCTATAAATTTAGAATTGAAAACTCTACCTTTACCACCAATCCATTGAATTGCTCCGCCACTCTTAGCGGAATTTTTTGTGAAAGTGCAATCTGAAACTGTTGCATTAATTTCCCTAAAGAGGATAGCACCACCATAATATCTGGCGGAATTATCAGTAAAATTACATTTGTAAATTAAAACATCACCACCTAAAACAGCCAATGCACCGTAATCCTCTGCAGCATTTTTGCTGAATTCAGTGTTTCTGACTTCTGCTGTCAGAGAATCAGCGAAAACTGCACCATACTCATATGCCTCATTTGACATGAATTTTGAATCGGCAATCAATAAATCATTACCTTCAAAGAAGATAGCTCCACCCATGGAACTGGTTCCATTACCCACATTATTGTCAAATTACCGTTTTCAAAGCATATTGCCGCACCTAAATCTGCATTACCATTAATGAAGTTAATGTTTTTCAAGGTAACTGTTGCATTGGCAATATTGAATATTCTTGATTGACCATTACCGTCAATGGTATATCCTTTTCCGTCGACAGTAATATCCTTAGTTATGTTTATTCCATCCATATAATCCAAATCCACATCCGGATTATAAGTATAATTTTTAGTTAATTCCAAAGTTGTTGTTGCACTAGTGACGTTATCATTCAACTGTTTGAAATCACCAGCGCCAACAGATTCTTCAGTCAGTATGTCCTGCGTGACTGTGTCACTGTCTTCTGCCGCAACATCGTCAGTCTGATTGGCATCAACTGCACTGACTGCAGTCAAGCTGACCAATACAAACATTATCAAAGCGGCTAAAATTATTTTTCGCTTAATAATATTATCTCCTATAAAATCTATACATTCAAAATTTTGTTAAAAATATTATATAAAAATATGTTCGAAAGATTGAATATTAACAACTTTTTACTATTTTTAACAAAAAATATTAAGCATCGATTAATGATGGTTTCGGCAAGTGTTTATCTCATAGACTTTAACTATCCAATATTTAATATGCTAAACTGGACATATTAACAAAAATAGTGTAGAAATTCCTGAAAAAACCAAATGGAAAAAATGGAGTGAAACTATTGAACCTCTACAACTTAAAGAAGCCGGAGAATTCTTGCACAATAAAGTAAAATATTCTAAAATAACATGAGGAAAAGATCAACAAATGAAAACAGTCAGAGATAATCCAAAAACAAGACCGATTAGATAATTATATTGGAAAAAATTAAAAAAAGAAAGGATAAAAATTATCCTTTGATTAAATCAACTGCGGTCTGAATGGCTTCATCCATCTTGTCCGCATTTTTACCTGCGCCCTGCGCAAGTGTCAGACGGCCACCGCCGCCTCCGCCTAAAACTCCTGCAGCGGTTTTGATGATTTCATTGATTTTGACTCCGTTATCGATTGCAGTCTGTGAAGCCGCACCAACGATCTTGCCGTCACTGTTTCCCATGATGACCACATCAGCCTTGCCGTTGTCGGTAAAGTCCGTAGCCATTTTCTGAAGCTCCTTGAAGTCCGCTTCGATTAGCTGATGAACTACCTTAAGTCCGTTGATTTCATCATATTGGTCCGCTAAAGAGTTCATCTTCAAGCTTGCTATTTCTGATTTCAAACGGTCGATTTCATTTTTCTGTGCCTTCCATTCTGAAAAGAACCTGTCACAGGTTTTTGGCAAGCTTTCACGCAGGAGTTTGCTGTCATGCTGCATTGAGTCGATTGCGGCAAGGCCTGCTGAAAAGTCAATCCTTTCGACACCGTCCTGAACCCTTTCTGTCTTGTTGATTTTAATCGGTCCGACTACACCAGTCCTCATGACATGTGTTCCCGCACATGCCTGAACGTCAACGCCCGGAACCTTGACAACACGAATCATTTTTCCAGGTACGATACCACCCTGGTAGAGAACGAATCCGTACAGTTCCTGAGCCTCATCACGGGTGTGGAACTGGATATCCAAGTCAATGTTTGCCATTACGTATTCATTGGCGAGCTTTTCAATTTCGTTAAGCTCATCCTGTGTGATACGCTTGTAGTGTGAAAGGTCGATACGTGCCCTTGTAAGGTCATTCTGTGATCCTGCCTGCCAGATGTGCTGGCCTAAAACC
>CADBHR010000179.1 GCA_902794475.1 uncultured Methanobrevibacter sp.
CATTGAAGGTGCAGTTGTAGCTGGAACTCCTGATGAAGATTGGAGACCTATTCCTACTGTAGTAACTTCCGCTGATGAAGTTATCGCAGCAGCAGGTACCAAATACTCAATGTCCCCAACCTTATCCGCTATTAAAGAAGCTACCCGTCAATATGGTTTAGAAAAAGTCGGTGTTGTAGCAACTCCATGTCAAACCCAAGGTTTAAGAAAAGCACAAGCTTATCCATTTGCAAGATTTGTTGCTGATAAAATCAAGTTAATCATAGGTATCTACTGTATGGAAAACTTCCCTATGGCTTCTCTTGACACTTTCGCAACTGCAAAATTAGGATTTGACTCCTTACAAGATGCTAGTAAAATGGACATCGGTAAAGGTAAATTCTGGTTAACCAAAGACGGTGAAGACTCTGGTTTAGCTATTAAAGAAACCCACGGATACGAACAAGCTGGATGTAACATCTGTATGGATTACGTATGTGAATGGGCTGACGTATCAACCGGTTCTGTAGGATCTCCTGACGGATGGTCCATATTCAAAGCTGCTGTCGACGCTGGTTTAATTGAAACAAAACCAATGGATGACGTAAAACCTGGTCTTGGTTTACTTGAAAAATTAGCTAAAGGTAAAAAGGACAAAAACGGCAAAGAACGTGAAAGAAGAGCAAAAATGGGATTACCACTTCCTGTGGAATACTAATTCCACTTCTTTCTTTTTTTATTTTTTTTAATCGACTTCTCACTTGAAGCATACTTTTTTTAAATTAATCTTAAATATTATCAGTCACATATATTTATCAATGAGGTGACTATATGAAGATTAACAAATTACTTGTTTTTGCAATTGCAATCGTGTTTTTGGTGTCTATAAATTTTGCAGTTGCAGTTGATGAAAATATCACTCAGGCAGTATCTGAAGTTAATGATGATGTAGTTGAACTTCAGGATACTCCACAGGATACCTTAACTGAGGATTCCAAAGATGTGATAAGTCAGGATACTTCTAATGTTCCGCAAAACCCTCCGACAATTAAAATGGGTAAGGTTACCAAACGTTATAATGGAGCCATCGAATATCAGGCCACATTTTATGGCACTGACGGCAATCCGTTAAAGAACACTGAAGTTTATTTTGAAGTGGATGACGCTGCTGATTATTCGGCAACTACAGATTCCAATGGTGTTGCATTGCTGACAGTGTTAATCAAGAACGGAAACCATAGGATTGCGGCATTTTGTAAGGATCCTTTTGCAGTAAATTACGATAATATCAAGGTCTTTGATGTTTTAAAAGGAAATAAGAACATCAACATGTATTATGAAGACGGACACACCTATAAGGTTCGTGTTTTTGATGATGACGGCCAACCTGTGAAATCCGGCAAAAAGGTTACCTTTGCCATTGGAAAAAAGGTAATTTATGGATATACGGATAAGAACGGTTATGCCCAAATCAAGATTCATTCAACACCTGGAATATATGAGATTGGGGCAAGATATCAGAACTTTTTTGTAAAGAATTACCTTACAGTCAAACAGGTCCTAAAACCTTTGACTTCATTTAAAGATAGGGCAATCAAAGCAAAAATTAAATATAAGGTTAAATTATTAGGTAAAAACAATAAAAACAAAAAAATTAAAGTCAAATTTAACAAAAAAACATACAAAGCCAAAACCAATAAGAAAGGAATAGCAAAGTTCTATCTCAAAACTCCTAAGAAGGTAGGAGTATATAAAGTCATTACATCCTACAAAAAAACAAAAGTAACTTCAATATATTCCAAATATTATGCATAATGAAGAGATTGCTCTCTTCATCTTTTTTTTTTTAAATGGTTGTAACGGTACAGCCTTCTTTTTCAATAATCAGAGTATGCTCTTTTTGGCTTACAAAGCAGTTCTGTTTTTCACGCAGTGGAGCATATGCATAGACTGCCATTGCCTCTGACAATTGCTTTAAGGCGATGTTTCCTTTTCTTTCACCAAATTCATTTGTAATCCATCTTCCTGAAAATGGAACAAACCTGTGGTTATTTTGAATGTATTTCAGTACTCTTTGTGTGCTTTTCATTCTGAACGGTCTGCTTTTCAGGTATGAGAAGATGTAATGTCCTGGTGCGTCGTTTACGATTCCTTCTCCATTTGTTGCAAAGGGTTCGATTGCTACCGCTTGGCCCTCTTCCAGGATGTAGTGGTCATGATTGTCATAATTCGGGATTGAAATTCCTGCATGCAGGTTGTTCTGTTCCAGGCTATGACCGGTTAAATTGAATATCGGATTTAATTTGTATTCGGAAATTGCTTCATGAACTGCTTCACCGATTTTTGAGACTTCAATCCCAGCTCTTGCAGTTGCAATTGCGGCTTCAAGGCCAGCTTCAGATGCTTCAACTATCTCTTCATGCAGATTAATCTCATCTTGTGTGTAATTTTCGTCGATGTTTCCGTCAGCTATTATTGTAATGGCAGTATCTGCAATATATCCATCAACCATTGCTCCCAAATCTAATTTTACCATGTCTCCTGCCTGAATTGCAGTTTGGTCATTGGCTGGGGAGGTATAATGTGCGGCCACTTCATTTAATGATACGTTACAAGGAAATGCGATTTCCGCACCGGATTTTAATATTTCGCTTTCTACATATTCAACTAGGTCAATGACCAATGTTCCTTCAGTTATCATTTTTGAAGCTTCATCACGTATTTTGGAAGCGATTTTTCCTGATTTTATATAAGATTCCATCATAAGTTTTTACCTTCTCTGTTAATCAATTAAATATTTAATTGATAAAGTTTATATATTAATTTATTAGTATACATTATATATTAATTGGAGGTTAAAAAATGGATATTCCTACAAT
>CADBHR010000180.1 GCA_902794475.1 uncultured Methanobrevibacter sp.
GATATTAATGCAAGTAAATGCAGTTAAATCCGCATTGCACAAAGTTGGACACATTATTGTTGAAGGACATCTCGAACATTGCGTAAAGCAAGCCATTAAAGAGGAAGATGCAGATGAAGCAATAAGCGACATTTCAACAATATTGGAATATTACTCCAGACTTTAATTTTTTTTAAAGTAACTTTATACCCTATGGGGTATACCTATACATTTGGGGATGATAAAAATGAAATTCACAAGAAACGAAAAAATGGACATCATACTTATTGCAATTTCAGCAATAAGTTTGATTACAAGTTTTATCCTATCTCTCGATTATATATCATGGATTGCAGTGATTCTATGTGGAGCACCAATAATTAAAGAATGTTGTGAAGGATTAATAACTGAATTTGATATCAAAGCGGATTTGCTTGTTTCACTTGCAATTATCGCATCAATCATGATTGGTGAAGTGTTTGCAGCAGGAGAAATTGCAACAATCATGGCAATAGGAGGATTTCTAGAGGAATATACCGTCTCAAAAACACAGGGAAAAATTGAAGAACTTGTAAAAATGACCCCTCAATTCGCTACAAGAATTAAAAATGGAATTGAAGAAAAGATACCTGTTGAAGAAGTTCAAATTGGAGATATGCTAAAAGTATTGCCTGGTGAAGGCATCCCTACTGACGGAGTCATTATAAAAGGCGAAACTTCCATCAACCAATCTACATTAACCGGAGAATCCCTCCCAATAGACAAAAAAGAAAATGATGAAGTATTCAGTGGAACAATCAATCTTTACGGATCATTTACAATGAGAACAACAAAAATCAGCCAAGAAAGTTCCTTTCAAAAATTAATAAGATTGGTTGAATCATCCAAACCTGAAAACGCCAGAATCGTCAGGACTGCAGACAAATGGGCAACAATCATAGTCGTAATAGCATTTACCGCAGCCGTATTGACCTATCTTTATACCTTTGAAATAGCCAGATCAGTCACAATATTGGTTGTATTCTGCCCATGTGCACTGGTTCTGGCGACACCAACAGCAATAATGGCCGCAATTGGAAATCTAACAAAATATGGAATTCTGGTTAAGGACGGCGAATCACTGGAAGAACTGGCGAAAGTTGACGAACTGGTATTCGATAAGACTGGAACATTGACAAACGGCACTCCGGAAATCGTTAAGATAACATCTGACAATCCAAAGGAAATGATGTATCTCCTTGCATCACTCGAATCAAAATCAGAACACCCAATTGCAAAATCAATTGTCAAATATTACCGTGATGATGACTTAGCAGATGTTACAGACTTTAAGATGCACATCGGCAATGGAGTTAGTGGAAACATAAACGGCTCAAAAATAATAGCAGGAAACAAAAAACTTCTAAAAGATGAAAGTATTTATTTAGAATCTGATATGAAACCTCAAAATGGAGAAATTCAAATATTTGTTGTAAAAGATGGTGAAATACTTGGAAACATAAAACTTGCAGACACATTGCGTAAAAATTCAAAAAGGACCATAAGAAAACTGAAAGGATTGAGAGTCAAGACCACCCTGCTTACAGGGGACAATAAAAATACTGCTAATCATATTGCAAAGCAAGTGAAAGTCAGAAATGTCTTATCTAACTGCCTACCCGAAGATAAAACCGAATACATCAAAAGAGAACAGGTTCTTGGGCACAAGGTGGCGATGATTGGAGACGGAATAAATGATGCACCTTCACTCCGAAAGGCTAATGTAGGAATAGCTATGGGCGACATTGGAAGTGACATAAGCGTTGATGCAGCAGATATCGCTTTAATCAATGACAATATCGAAGATATTCCACATTTAATCGGAATTGCAAGAAGAACGATAAGAATAATCAGCATAGGTATTGGCTTTGCATTGGCTCTGAATATCATTGCGATGGCATTGGCAATTATAGGAATCCTAAACCCGATTGAAGGGGCACTGATCCACAATATCGGGTCAGTCATAGTCATTATCTACTCCTCAACGCTTGTGCAATACAAGCTTTCAAGAAGAGACTGCAAGAACCCAAGAAAATTAGGCATGACTAAACATTTAAATAAGTCAAAAGTATAATATTAAATATCGATAATAAGGTGATTTATCATGGCTGAAAAAGAAATTAAAGTAGTGGGCATGCACTGCCCATCATGTGTAAAAGCTGTAGAATTATGTTTAACAGATGTTGACGGAATTGAAGAAGCAAAAGCAGATTTAGATTCCGGAATTACAACAATCACAATGTCTGGCGACGTAAGTGATGCAGACATTAATGACGCCGTTGAAGAAGCCGGTTTTAAAGTAGAATAATCATTCTACTTAAATTCTTTTTTTGAACCTCTCCAGCTTGTAGAAGCCGGAGATTCTTAGGCCATACCTGGTGTGTCGACAAAACATTTCCATTCATATTTATAAATGAATTTGTTTTCACCGTTAGGTATGAA
>CADBHR010000181.1 GCA_902794475.1 uncultured Methanobrevibacter sp.
TGATGTCACTTCAAATTCTATTTTTCTTTCAGGAGTTATGCCTGAAGTGTCGGATATTATATTAAATATTGCCAGACCTGCATTTTCAAAGGCCTCTTCAATATCATTTCCGTATGCCTTAAGTCCAATGTCCGCTGTCGCTTCAAAATATTCGAATTTTTTCATGACGATTCCACCAAAAATGTAAAAAATATATTTCTTTTCAAATGCTCTCACTCTTTGCTTATATATGTACTTCCTACAATTTTAAATTAGTGATTAAAATGTTAGGAAATAAAGACACCACACTTCAAGTAGACTTAAGAAAAAAAAGTTCAATGAAAGATGAAATAATATACCGTAATTTAGACGTTCAATCTTGCATGGTAGTGCTTGTAGTTATAGCAGGACTACTTTTATCTGTTATTTCAGTTGTAGCAGCTCAAGCTCCAATTATTTAATTGGACATTCGATGCCAAACCCTTTTAGTTGCTCATTAGACTATAGGCCTGCCATGCAAATACTCTAATGTTAACAAAAACTAATTTCCACATACAGGAAAACTATATGACGTAGTCATCGGGGTTAAAACGCAATATAATTTCCCTAGAATTTCCCCTAACCCCTTTTCCTGTATATTTGGTATCGATCAATCTTACGAATTCCAGCTTATCGATTGCACGGTTAAAGGATGCATAGCTGGAACCTGTTTTTTCCTTATACATTTCAGCCAATTCACCTGAAGAACACAATCCTTCATTATCTGCAACCATTTTCAGGATGTCCCTTTCGGTATCGTTCAATCCTTTAAGGGTTTCAGATACATTAACGGACACCAGTGATTCGATTGCCTTGTCAAAATGCTCCTGAGTGATTTCACGACTGGCATCTGCTTCGGCAATATTGCCGCATGATTTTAAAAGGTTGATTCCGACCCTCAAATCACCATTCTCAAAGGTATACATTGCAACCTGCTCAAGTATGTCATCCGGCAAGACATTCGGGAAAAATCCTGCTTTTACACGGTCTCTTAAGATATCCTCAATTTCGGAATAGGAATATAGTGGGAATACGATTTCCTGAGGAATGAATACGGTATTCACGTTCTTGTCAAAGGAATACTTGAATTCCAGATCAGACATTATTGCAAAAATAGAAGTCCTCACTCCAGGATATTCCTCATATGCCCTGAGCAAATCATAAAATACCTTATTTGCATTTTTTGACTGAATCAGATAGTTTACATCATCCAATGCAACAACCAATGACTTTTCGTTTTTCTGAAGGTCCTTCATGATTTTGTCATAGATTCTTGAAAAGGGAATTCCTGTTTCCGGAGGAGTATGGCCAAAAATCTTTTTGTGGATTTGTGAAAATATTCCGAAACGTGTTGTGTGCAATTGGCAGTTTATATAGACGCATATGACCTTTTCACTGTTCTTTTCGACAAGCTCATAGACTTTCCTCATTGAGGTGGTCTTTCCTGTTGCAGGTGAACCTAAAATAACAGCATTTGAAGGTTTTCCTCCCCTTAAAGCAGGTCTTATTGCTATTGCCATTGCTTCCATTTGTGTATCCCTGTAATTGAAGTTTTGAGGGACATAGTCCGGATCAAAAGCGTTTATGTCTTGAAAAAGACTTTCATCAGCCATCAAAATATCTTCTATTCCCATGTTATCATATTTTATTGTTATTATTATAAAAGATTTTCATCACATAGATTGGTCATCTTGACATTTTCATTTTCCATTATCCACTGTGTGAACTTTTCGCCATATGCGAGTTTCTTTCTTTTGAACTCATCGGCCTTGGCAGTGTCTGTTTCGATGTTTGGCCTTGAATATCTTGTTACCACATCGCCAAAATCCATTCCTGCCAATATGATTTCCTCTGCATTCAATGCAACCGCCAAAAACATTGCCCTGTCACCGTCTGTGAATCCTCCGAAGTTGTAGAGGTTTCCGATAGGCTGTGCCTGGGTGGTTCCCAGAACGTTTGTGAAAAATGGTGTCAGACTTGCAATCTTTTCGATGTTGTCACCGTGGGCGTGGATTGCGACGTTTGCCCCTCTGACATTGGCAAGAAGGATATCATCAAGATTTCCGTCAAGATCTGTTGCAACTATATCCGGTGCAATCCTCTGCTCTATAAGGGCGGTTGTGGCGCCGTCGGCTGCAACCAAGACATAATCCTTCAAGTCATAGTTCTCCTTCAAGTATTTCACATGCTCCCTTAAGGACGGACCCGCACCGAATACGATGAACTTGTCTGAAAAGTCAACAAATCCCTTCAAGTCCTCCAGTGTAAGGCATCCTTCGGTTGACAGTATCTCATCCAAAAGCTTTGCGGATTCCTCATCATTTTCACGTGAAAACCCAAAATCATCAAGAATTTCAGTATAATATTTTTCCCAAAGTCCAAATTCCATGTTTAAACCTCACTATAATATATATTAAGATTAAGGGCAATAATCAGCGAAAAATGGAAGGTTAATTATTGAGCATATCCTCTATTTCAGATGGTTTCATCTCCAATATCTCAGCAACCTCCTCAACAGAGAGTTTCTTTAACAAACGAGTTATAATACACTTTCTACCTTCATTTCTACCTTGATTTCTACCTTCATTTATACCCTCATTTCTAGCTTCATTTCTAATCTCAGAAATAACTCCCTGATATGCTTCCGCCATATTAATCATCTCCATCAATTTCTCCCTTTTTTCCTCATCAACATATTCCTCAATGTTCAAAAACATTGCAAGAACCATCTTCTCATACAAATTCTCAGGAATGCAATGCTTTTTACAAATGAATGTAGAAAAAATAGAAATTAATCTACTTTATTGAGGATACTTAAGATTTCAGAAGATTTCATCTCCAATAGCTCAGCAACCTCTTCAACAGAGTGATTTTTTAACAAACGAGATATAATACTCCTTCTACCTTCATTTCTACCTTCTTTTCTACCTTCATTTCTAGCTTCATTTCTAATCTCAGAAATAACTCCCTGATATGCTTCCGCCATATTAATCATCTCCAGTAAGTTCTCCTTATTTTCCTCATCAACATATTCTTCAATGTTCAAAAACATTGCAAGAACCATCTCATCATACAAATTCTCAGGAATGCAATGCCTTTTTAATTTGATATATCCACAAATCTCTTCTGTAATGTCTGCTTCA
>CADBHR010000182.1 GCA_902794475.1 uncultured Methanobrevibacter sp.
AAAAAAGGATTATAAAAAAATAATTTTATTTGAATAACGAGCTAATAAATATTATTTTTCATTATAATCCTAAGGGGTCAGGTAAGAAAAATAAAAATAATTAGACACGTCGCGAAACAATGTTAAAAATTAATACTTTTCAAAACTTAACCCAGTTTCTAGTTTATTTTAAGGAATATATAAACATTTGTAAATTAAAAAAAGCAGTGTTTATCTTGTACTAAATATTCGGTAAAGAATTGAAAACTATTTTTAACAACATACTATTTTTTATTTTTCAAAGACTTCTGACTCCTATTGAATTTTAGATTGTTGATCATTTACATCCATTCACGAGATGGGAAAATAGGAGATACAAAAAATGTGTGAAGTAATAAAACCCCGGATGAATGAAATAATAATTTTCAATAATTTCAGGGCACTTGAAGAAGTCATTGCAGAAATTCAGGAAACTGAAAACATACGCAATGAAAGGGAATTCTTCCAGTCATACAGAATCAAAATAATGAAACTGGATTAACACAAGAGACAATGAATTAAAAAATATAACAGGAGTCTAAAATCATGTTAGAACAAGAAGTAAATGGAAAAACACATGTCTTAGTCCCAAAAGACATATGGGACGACATAATGGCAATGTTCAATGAACATTTGAATAAAGGTGAATAGAATGGACAGCTATTTGCCAGATTGCGGAATCGAACATAATCAGTTCGAAGACAACTACCACGGCATCCTTACCCACAGCGGTGAAATCAAAGTTGCCAAAGGTGATGTTGAACAGGAAATCCTCTACATTGATGATGACGGTATCGTATTGGTGGACGGCGGCAAAAAGGCATACCAGACACTAATCCATACCAAGCTATTGGCACTAATCCAATATGCAAAAGCTGGAGATATCGGACTCATAAAGTTCATAAGAGGAGAGGCCTTCATCGTCGGATTCAGGAAAAAAAAGGAGTGAGTGAAATGGAAAGTACACTTCTTGAAATGCAACAAAAACTTACTGATGGATACTGCATCGGTTTTCACTATGCAAATGAAGGCATTCATTTTCTGCTATCAAAATCAGATGAATTCCATTTGCTGAACGAAAACACAATAGCAATCCACAGGAAAAACGGAACAATCCAAATAATCAACCTGAACTTCATCAGTGAAATTCGCATCATAAGGAAGTCATACAGATGAGCAAACCAGCAAGATTATATCCGAAAAAGGAAATGAAGTTGAATCCAAAAGTGATTTGGATTGGAAGCATAATATTTGCCATAGCTATCGGATGGTTTGGAATAACAATCTCAAGCTTTGGAACATTATAAAAGGTGATAAGAATGGTAAAAGCCGAACTAATAGAAAATCCACAGGAAACAGAAATAGTCAAAGTCGATACCGTCCCTGATGTCGATGTTGCAATTGAGCAATGGGACGCCTATCAGAGACTCTGCAAAGGATTATTGAATGACAATGACTATCAGGAAATAATTGTTAAAGAAAAAGATGAAAACGGAAACTACATTAAAGTGAAAAGACACTTCAAGAAAAAGTCAGCATGGCAGAAACTCTCCCGTGCATTCAATGTCGATACCGAAATAGTGGATCGTGAAATTGAAAGAACAAAAATGGGAAGAGTCAGAGAAGCTTATTACTGCGTTAGAGCATCACTTCCAAATGGCCGCAGCGTTGAATCAGATGCATTATGCTCAAGGTCCGAGAAAGGAAAGGACAAAGTCTCAGACCACACCATAATGTCAACTGCAAAGACACGTGCTACAAACCGTGCAATAGCTGAACTGATTGGAGCAGGAGAAGTGTCAGCAGAAGAAATGTCAGCTGAAAAGATTGCAGGACAATCAAAATTTTTAAAAGAGGACAATAGCTAGTTCCTCTTTTAATATTTTTTAGGAGAGAATTAAAATGAGCTTTGAAAACACTAAACAGACAATATTTACAGGTACACAATTGGATTATGAAGAAATTGTAGAAATTCCGGAAGGATATGAAAAAGCAGAATTAAAAGACTTTGAAGATGGAACCCTAATAAGAGGCAGGCCTGAAATGGCTTCAGTTTCATCATTTACCTTTGACGATGACGGCGAAGAAAAAACAGTGAACAGATTCAAATTATACATCTTTCAGGATGCAGACAAAATATATGTTGAAATCAATGTTAATCTTAAAAATGATGGAGACATTCACAAAAACGTCAGAAAAGGAAGTGTGTTATTTGATTTCCTAACCAGCATTCTTGAATTGGAAAATGCAGGTTCAGTTGGCAAATCCAATATTTTAAGAAATGTTGATCTTTCCGAATATCGTGAATTCGTAAACAGGTTAAGTGAAATGACAATCCAAGTCAAAGAAAGATCAGGAACTTACACATTCTACAGTTTCATAGTAAGGGACGTTCAGGTATAGGTA
>CADBHR010000183.1 GCA_902794475.1 uncultured Methanobrevibacter sp.
CGATGTTAACAAATCAAGTTAAGGTGTGTGCATCACATCCGGTCGAATCTCGCTTTGGCAATTTCGAAAATTATATTCATATCATTGACACAACTTTAACGTGGAGGAGACACTATGGAAAACAGAAGCATAATCATAATACTTGTTGCGGTAATCCTTGTTCTTGCGGCGGTTGTTGGAGTGATGATTTTCAATAATGCACACGCGAAGCAGGGAACCGAAATCAAAATCACAAGCGATAAGGAACAGGTTGAAGGCGAGGAATTGTCATTCAAGTTAAGCGAGCAGAACGGGACTCAGGTATCTAAGGAAATAGTCAACGTCACAATCAAAGATAAGAATGGAAAAGTCGTGGTCGATGAGGTTGTAAAGACAAACTCTAAGGGCAAGGCAAAGCTGGATTTGAATTTGAAGAAAGGCAAATACAAGGTTAATGTTGCTTATGGAGGAAATGAAAACTACACGGGGACAAATGCAACAAAAAGGCTACTGAAGTTGCCAAATCCCAGTCAGGCAGTTCCGATTCCTCATCACAGGCCAGCATGCGGGAAGAATATCAGATAACTCCCGACGGATGGAATCCAAGGGAGCATGAGGTGTCACGCGAACCGGCAGAAAACGGTAATGAACGGGTGAAATATGACGACGGATATGTGAGGATAGTCGACCAAAACGGCAATGTCATTTCACATTGGTATGCATAAGGCTAAAAAATTAAAATAGGTGAGTTCAATCGTTGAAAATGATTCAACGACCGAATCACTTATCGCATCTAATGCAGTCTTAATTTGGTGATAGGGTGGTACCTGTTGTACTTTGTGCCCATTTTTGCATAGTCTGACATTCCGCCGTTAGTTCCGGAAGTCCACCAGCCCTTTTTGCCGTGCTGCATTCCGTTCTTTTTTTCATAACAGACGGACACGCTGTATTGTTTGCCGTTTTTCTTTTTTAATCCCAAATATTGTTGGTAACTTTTCTTGTACTTGCATTTTACTTTGACAGTCTTTTTGCCGTCCTTCACCTTAACGGTGAGGCTTTTCTTGTTTTTATATTTTTTTGCGCTTACAGGCTCTGCAAATGCGACGCTAAGAGTCATTCCCACTATGAATATTGCAAGGATAAGCACTGCAATTTTCGCGTGTCTGTTCATGGTTTGTCCTCCTTTGTATTTGATGTTAATATTATGTGTTTTAGTGGTATTTAAGTTTTTATTTTTGGAATTCTCATTGGCTTTTGGTGTTGGCAGGTTGGTTTTGCTTTTTGGATAAGATGTTATGGATAATTGAAGCTATTCGCCAGTATATGGAAAGACAACGGGAAAAGGATTGTCATGGCGATTTTCAGTAGGCAATGATGATGTATGTCATGCATTTGTATTAATTCTCTTAAACATTGGGGATTTCATTAATCCGGCAGTTAGACAATATCTTTTCTCATGTTTGGTTGCATCTCCGGTCCCTACTTTTTGGATTTTGCCTGTTGAATGTTGGCAAATCAAGTTAAAATGTGAGCATATTGTGCATTGTATGGTAGTGAAGATATTCGGATACCGGTGACTATCTTTAAATAGTTATTTTCTCAAATTGATTATCATGGGTGACAATTTGAATGGGAACCGGAATACTTATCATTTGGTGCTGGTAATTAAATATCGCGGAGTACTGATTAGTGAAGAGTTTTTCGATTCGTTAATGGCTATTTTTATGAAAATTGCTTTGGAGCATGGCATTGTAGTTAGGCAGGTCAATTGGGAATTTGACCATATTCATGTTCTGTTTGAAGCTGAACCGGGCACCGATTTGGATGAATTTGTTAAGTCTTATCAGACGATAAGCAGCGAGATTATGAAAAAACACTATCCCATTATAAAAGGGAGGTTATGGATACGGGATTTCTGGCAGGAGAATTATTTCATTGCAACAACTGACGAAGCAGATATTGAAGATATCCGCCGGTATATAGAAACTCAGCGGGAAAAAAGGCCTTATTATAAGGATTTCGGCATATAATTTCCACTTAAAGAATCTTTTCCATAGTCAAAAAATTGTATATGGCGCCGACACAGCCTGATGCATTTTTAAAGCGGCACCTTTCGATTTCAGGTTCGTTTATCGCTTCAGATGATTTCGCTTTAAAGAACTCGTGCACGCTGTTTCTTATTTCATCTATCAAAATGTCCTGTGCGGAAATTCCGCCGCCGATGCAGAACTTTTCAACATCCAGTATTGCCTGTATGGTTACGATTCCCGCCGCAATCGTTCTTGAATAATTCCTGATTGCTTCTCTTGCCCTTTCATCCCCTTTTCTGTACCTTTCAAAGAGCTCAAAGGAGTCAATGTCGCCGGTGACTTTATATGCGTCGGTTAGATTTTTGTGGCCTGCGACTTTGCCGAACCTTTTTTCAGTGTCGAGATTTTTGAAATCGGTGAGAATGCTTGAAATCTCTCCTGCAGATTCATTGCTTCCCCTGTAAAGCTTTCCGTTGAGAATTATCCCTCCGGCCGTTTCAGTTCCAAGTCCGATGATCATGCCGTTTTCTGTGCCGGTGAGGTTTCCTTTCCAATATTCGGCCAATGCTGCGCATTTCCCGTCATTTTCAATCCATACCGGTATGCCGTATTTCTCTTCAAGCATGGATTTCAGGGGCAGATTGCAAATCCAGGTGAACGTTGCTATCTTATTGACTATCCCCTTTTCAACATTGATTTTTCCCGGAAAGGACATTGCAATGCCTGCAATCTGATTTATGCGGGGTGAGATTATCTC
>CADBHR010000184.1 GCA_902794475.1 uncultured Methanobrevibacter sp.
TGGGACTACGGGGATAGCCTAGAAAACGCCAAATAAACAAGTGGCACAAAAAAACAAATCTAGGAATCCTCGACTTCTACAAAGTCGAGGTAGTTCAATGTCCACTTAATGAGATTAATTCGCTTAATCTCATTCATTTTAATTTTGTCTTTTTGGAAACCCTAAGGAATTTTAATAGTAAAAAAATAAGTTAAATTATTAAATTGACAAAACCGTTAAGTTTTGTGCTGATTTTTAACATCACCGACAGTATAGCATTCTGTGTCTTTTTTTAATGCCTTTTTGATTTGGAATTGGATGATGTCATCATATATTTCCTCACCGATTATAATGTCTGAAAACTCTTCGATTAGTCGGTCAAATTCGCCGCTTCTTCTAAGCAGGTCAGCCTTAATGGCCAGAAAATTCTTCCTTTCACTTTCATCATACTCCAGTTTATCGATGTGTTCAACTGCGAGCTTTCTGATTTTTGTTGCATTAGGATCATTTTTGTCATCGCAATCCCATGCACAATGAAGCAGATTGAAGAAGCATTTGGTGAGGTCTTCTGATTCCTTTGATATTAGGTATGCCTTATAGAATCTTTTTGAAAGCTTTCCAATGAATTCCATTCCGTCGCAAGTCTGGTATGAATCGCTTTTCAGAAAGTCTTCGGTGATTTGAGTTTCATTCCGGAAATTCCCCGCATATCCGCAGTGAGGGCATTCCAAAACCCATGTGTGCATGGTTGACCTTTGCATTTCAGCAGGTCTCATGTCAAGGTCAGGATAATCCATTGCATTTGTACTTGTTAACATTGGTTGCGGTGATAGTTTTCCACAAACAGGACATTTTTGGTCAAAATCGTGTATGATTGTCATACAGATTAACTGTTTGGCTTAATATTTAAAGTTTTTCATGGGTTCTGTTATTGATTCGATTCTTAAATCATTCCTTTTTTTCTGAAATGATTTTTAGGAGATTGATTATTTCACTGTTCTGATTAATCAGCTGCTTGTTTTGCTCTATCAGGATGTCCAGCTTGATGGTCTGTGATGCAAGAAACCTTCCATTGACCTTGTCTAATCTGGATATGCCGTCTGTTACATATGACTTGTATACCTTATCGGCCAGCTTTGCCTCTTGCTTGTATTGTGAGGATTTCCTGTTGACCAGCCTCACATCAAGGGAGCCAACTTCATTTTCAACAATTGGAGTTTTTGCAGGTTCTATTGTATCAATTTCGTTTTTGACAAGTCTGCTTCCGCATTCCTCACAGAAGTTAAGGGATTCTCTATATGTTTTTCCGCATTTCGGACAGATCATTTTTTCACCACTTATATATACCTTATTATTCATATTATAATTTATGTTTTGCGAAAAATGCGGTTCAGAAATTCCTGAAGGAACAAACTTTTGTGTAAATTGCGGAACTAAAGTTAAATCAAATGCCACATCAGGCAAGGCATCTAATGCCGGAAAGGAGAAGAATATGCTTCTTGCATTGGTACTTTCCTTTTTATTGTTCGGACTTGGCATAGCTTATGCCGGAAATATTAAAAAGGGGATTGCGCTGTTCATTTTAGGATTGATTTTCACATTCATCGGCCGGACGGTGCCCTTATGTGCGTTTATTGGAGCGGCGATATGGGCATATGCACTGTATGAAACATATAACGAGGTCAAGGTTGCAAATGGTGTGGAAAACCCCAATATGATTGAGGACATCAAGAGTTTTCCGACTCCAAAAAAGATTGGCGCAATAGTTGCAATTGCACTAATAGCTCTTCTGGTTGTGGGAAGTGCGGTTGGAGCCTTAATGCCAAAGCACACCGAAACCGCCGATGATGATTTTGATGACGATTACTCCCTTGCCGACTCATATTCCCTTGGCAGTTCTGAAGACAGTTCACAAAGCACTGAAAGCTCATCATATTCCTCCGATGGCTATGACACCCAATCACATTATGAGGACGAACACGGCTCTGCCGATTTGGAGGGAACTGTACATGATGACGGAAGCGTGGATGCTCATCAAAAAGGACACACCGATTATGGCGACTATGAGATAGAATCACATATGGACAGTGACGGAAACATTCACGGAACAGTTGACGTTGGCGGAAAGACTTATCATGTCGATACTTGATGAGGTAAGCTGATTTTAATTGTATTTGGGTGATGGAGAATGCCGATTTGTCCGAATTGTGGGTCTTATGTTTCAGAGGGAAGCCATACATGCAGCTGCGGAACCAGCTTCAGCTATAACTCTTCATATGAAAAGGAGGAATATGAGGATCCTGAAGAAAGCAAAAGAAAAAAGATGGCTGCTGATTGCTATATGGAGGCTTCCTCTTTGGAAAAGCAGGGCAGGTACTTTGAAGCCCTTCAAATGTATGAGGAGTCCAAAAG
>CADBHR010000185.1 GCA_902794475.1 uncultured Methanobrevibacter sp.
AATGAATTTGGAATTGTTACAATTGAGAGTTACATCATCGTAGAGTGCTACTGCCCCACCGTTTTTGCTTGCGTAGTTGTCAATGAAAGTAACGTTGTTTAATGTCAATAATCCGGTGGTATAGATTGCTCCACCTTTTTCGGCATTACCTCCGGTTAAAATCAGATTGCATAATGTTACGTTGTTTGCGGTAATGTTGAATATTCTTGCTAGGTTATTACCGTTTATCATGCGGCCGTTACCGTTGATGACAAAGTTGTCCCTGTTGATTAAAATTCCGGTGCTGTTGTCACTGCCGTCGTTGAATTTATAATCCTCATTTAATTCCAAATAGTTTTCGGTTGAATTTTCAATAGCTTCCTGCAATTTGGCAAATGTTGTATCTGCAACGGTATATACTTTTAAGCATACAATGTAGCCTGAGTCATAGGTATCTTTCATGTTAACAGTTGGTGCAGCATTTGAGGTTATCACTGCTTTGAAAACATCACCTTCTTTAATTGGTATGTATTTGTTTAACTTGATTGTGTGGTAACCGAAGTATGGTGACACTCCAGTTTGGGTCAGTTTCAATTTGTCATTTACATAAATTTCGACTGTATAATTCATGCCTTCCTGTTTGAAGTATGTTCCGACAGCTGCAATCAAATCATCGTCCAATGCTTCAAATACATTCATGTAACTTACGTTTTGATTGCCTGATTTGAATTCTGTTCCCCACATGAAACTATGTTGATAGTTTTTATTGTATGGTTCGGTATTTTCAATTATTATTGAAGTGGCATAATTTGACACGTCTTTAGAGTTCATTAATGTCTTATCGTAATATGAAACATAGAGGTATCCATTGTCTCCCCATTCTGTACCATAGCTGTTTTTTACAATCCATGCACCGTTGCCAGGAGGTGTGATTAAGAAGTTACTTGCATTATAATTATCGTCCCATCCTACAATTGAAACATCATGATTTGGATCTTCAGGATTATCGACATATTGTGCATGGGTTTCTGGATTATAATACGGATTTACTTCATCAAATGTTGATTGTCCGTGAAAGGACACATCTATGGAACCGTATTTCATGATTGCCAATTTGAGCTGTGTGCCGTTTGGTATCTCAAGGTTAGGTGTGAACATCACATCCTGAACATGGATATCATTCAGGGTTGTGATTACAGGTGAAATTTTTCCAACTTCATCATAGGTATCCGCATCCTGTGTGAATGCTCCAAGCCAGCTTAACAAATAAGCTGTGGATAGAATGTTGGCTCCAAATTCTCCTGTTCCAGTGCAACCGTAAATTGAATATTGCAACATGGTATTCTGCATGTTGTTTTCTGAGAAATCAGTTGTGATGTTTGCAGCTTTCAACAATGCTGATTCTAAGGTACCAGTCATTCCGAATGTCCAGCAGGCACCCATCCAACCTTGATTTCTAACTGGTGATACCCATCCATAATCACGTAAATCAAATCTTGCTGGAAGATTAGTGACATTAATAGTATTATTTAGCAATGTTAATTGCAGACCTTGTCCAATTATTATTGTTGCATAATAGGTATTGTTTGTTGAGATATTATCATCATTAATATAAACATTGTTTTCTAAAAGAGATGTTTTATCGAAAACAGTGTAGATAGGGTTTGTATTGTTTTCAAATATTGAATTTTTGATGTTGTATGATGTATCGTATGCATAGATTGCATTACCTGCACTTGCCATATTATTATTGAAAAATTTAGATTCGGTTATATTTAATGTGCTGATATCAGAGAATATTGCACCACCATAGGTTGGATATCCTTCAATAATGCTGACGCCATTTGAATCAAAGGTACAATTATCGATTCCAGTATTTGTATATGAAAGGTAAATTGCGCCTCCATTATATTTAGCATGAGAGTTTATGAATTCTGTATTCTTTAACACGAAATCTCCAGTCAATTGGACATATGCACCACCAAATTCAGAATATGTGTCTCTAAATTTGGTATCAATTATGGTCACATTACCTGTAGCACCAGTAGCTCCAGCAATATCAGCAAAAATGGCCCCTCCATTTTTTGAAGAGGTAACGTTTTTGAATTCACAATTTTCAATATATAATTCTCCGCCAGCTTTAGTCCTAATTGCACCTGCGGTAATTATAGCTTTTAAATCAATGAATTTTGAATTGATTATTGAAGCATTAGAAGTTATAATATTTAATGCAGGTGCATAAGATGAAGTAATATTGGCAAAAGTTGTATTTTTTATATAAACTTCAGCATGTGAAAGGTCAATTTGTGAACCTTTAGCGAATTTTTTTGAGGTAAAGGATGAATTGTAAAGTTTCACTTCACTACTTTCAACAAGAATTGATGAACCACTTTCGGCATAGTTATCAATAAATCTACAATTAGAAATAAGGAATGATCCTTCCCTAATTCCTATAGCTCCTCCTTGTCCGTTTGCATAATTGTTGATGAAAGTAACATTATTTAATGTTAGTGATCCAACAGCACGTATTCCACCACAATTGGTGGAATTACCGTTGATTAAAATCAAATCATTTAATGTTACGTTGTTTGCTATAATGTTGAATAGTCTTGATTGGTTGTTTCCGTCAATTGTACAGCCGTTACGTCATCAGTTTCGTTGTTGAATTTGTAGTCGTGAGTTAAATCCACGACATCCTTTACAGCTATTTCATCAGTCAGATTGGTGAATGAATCATCACTTGCAGTGTAGATGTCATTCTGAGCGGTTTCAAGGACATCCGAACTACCATCAGCTGTGATATCCTCCTGAACCGTTTCTAATATTTCTTTACTGTCATCACCCATTGCATCGTCGGTGAGGTTTTCCGCTGCACAGACAGCCCCCACAGACATTATCAAAATAAGCATGACAATCAAAATTTTTAAAGCTTTCATAAATTATCACAATTAAATATATATGAAAAGTCGATATATAATCTTGCTTATTTAATTTTAAGAATTTTTATGATAATTGTTTTAAATACTTTGGTAAAAAAATGAATGAATTAATATATTGTAAAAAAAAATAAGTGAAAAGTAGATAGGGATTATCTACTTAACTTTTACAGTTGTTTTTATTGTGTCTTTGAGATAGGTTACTTTGACAGTGTATTTTTTACCTTTTTTGAGCTTTTTGATAACATTTTTCTTCAGTACTTTTTTGGCAATGCCTTTTTTGTTGGTTTTGACTTTGTAGGTTTTGCCGTTTACTTTGAATGTTATCTTTTTGCCTTTGACTTTTTTGCCGTTGATTTTGAGGGTTGCTTTTAAGGTAAATTTCTTGGCTGTCTTTTTGACAGTGACCTTTTTCGTCGTATGTGGTTGTCATGGTGTACTTTTTAGGAACATCAGTTATTTTGATTTTAGCTATTCCGTTTTTGTCGGTTTTTACTGTTGTGGTTTTTCCGTTGATTGTGAATTTGACACTTACGCCGGAAGCGGCCACTTTACCGTCTGCTGATACTATTTTAACGGAGAAGTATTTTCCGCCGTCGTAGTCCACTTTAATGTCCTTGTTTTCTGTAATTTTACAGGTACTTGGATTTAATTTCACAGCGACACTATTCTTGTAGGTTTGGCCGTTGTATATGGTTGTCACATCGTAGGTTCCTGGAACATCTGTTATTTCAACTTTAGCAATACCGTCAGCATCAGTTATTGCTGTAGTTGTTTTTCCGTTGATTGTAATGTTTACAGCTGCACCTGCACCAACGCTGTGGCCGTCAGCGGTTACGACCTGAACGGTGAAGTATGATCCGCTGCCATAGTCAACAGTGACATTTTCATTGTTGATGATTTTACTGTCATCAGCAACTGTGTATACTTTTAGACAATTTATATAACCTAAGTCATAAGCATCCTGCCAAGGCTGTCCGTCAAATGAACACCATTTGAGGTAATCACTGCTTTGAAGACATCTCCTTTTTTAACTGGTATGTACTCATTTAATTTGATGGTATGATAACCAAGATATGGAGATAATCCTTCCTGAGTTAGTTTTAACTCATCATTAACAAAAATTTCGACTTTATAGCTGATGCCGCTTTGGTTGAAGATTGTTCCAACTGCTGCAATCAAATCATCATCTAAAGCCTCAAATACATTCATATAACTTGCTGTTGAATTGCCTGTTTTGAACTCTTGACCCCAGAATAGGTCATACTGATAGTTCTTATTATATGGGACTGTATTTTCAATTATTATTGCAGTGGCATATTTAAATATTACACCATCATACTGCAAGAAAGATTTGTCATAATATGAAACATACAGGAATCCGTTTTCTCCAAAAGCAGTTCCCCAACTGTTTTTGACAATCCATGCACCGTCACCAGGAGGTTCAATTCCGAAATTCTCTTTTGGATAATTGTGTGGATTGTCCATTGTAATTTACATCTATAGAACCGTATTTCAGGATTGCCCATTTGAGCTGTGTGCCGTTTGGTATTTCGTTGTTAGGTATGAACATAAGATCCTGAACATGGATGTCTTTTTGGGTTGTGATTAATGGTGAAAGCTTTCCCATTTCATCATAAGTATCAGCATCTTGTATAAATGCCCCAAGCCAGCTCAAGAGATAACCTGTGGAAACAATGTTTGCTCCTCCTTCCATAAATTGAGGGCATCCGTAAATTGAATATTTCAGCATAGTATCCTGCATGTTGTTTTCTGAAAGGTCAGTTGCAAGGCCTGTTGCTTTCAATAGTGCTGATTCCAGTGTGCCGGTCATTCCGAATGTCCAGCAGGCACCCATTGCTCCTTGATTTCTGATTGGTGAAACCCATCCCCAGTCACGTGAGTCATATCTTGCTGGAAGGGCAGTAACATTGATTGTATTGTTGAGTAATGTTAACTGCAGTCCTTGTCCAACTTGGAATGTTGCATAGAATGTATTGTTGGTTGAGACATTTTTATCATTGTTGAAAGTATTGCTTGTGTCAATATTTGATTCCACATCAAAGAAAGTATAAATCGGGTTTGTATTGTTTTCAAACAGTGAATTTCTAATGTCATATGATGCATCATAAGCATAGATTGCACTTCCGGCACTTGCAGTGTTGTTGATGAATCTGGAGTTGTTTATACTTATTTTAGATATGTCAATTACCATTGCACCACCGTAAGTAGGATATCCTTCAATAATGCTAACACCGTTTGAAGTGAAATTACAGTTATTGACTTCAGCATAATCGACATATGAGATGTAAACTGATCCGCCATTGTAGGTAGCATGACAGTTTGTGAATTCTGTATTGTTTATGATGAGTTTTCCGCCGAATTGGATATAAGCACCGCCAAATCCGGAAGAAGTGTCTCTGAATACT
>CADBHR010000186.1 GCA_902794475.1 uncultured Methanobrevibacter sp.
CAATATGTCTTCAAGGGATGTGTCAAATGCGATTGTCGCAATACTTAACAGGTTGTCATATTCGCATTTAGGATTTGCTTCAGTTTCGTTACATGCATTTTCATGACCAATCATCACCCCTTTTGGATTTCCGGTTGATCCAGATGTGTAAATCATATATGCCAGGTCGTCCGGTGAAACGTCTACATCAGGATTTTTAATGTTTTCCTCTTCAAGCAGCTCATCGATATTTAATGTATTGTCCTCTCTTCCGTCAGAGGTTATGATGTAGTCTGCCTGACTGTTTTCATAAATGTAGTTGATTCTTTCCTGAGGATATTCCGGATCAATAGGAATAAATGCACAGCCTGCCTTCAAAATACCTAAAATGGAAGCAATTAGGTTACTGTTACGGTTAAGCATCACCAAAATATTATTTCTAGGTTCCACCCCTTTTTTAATTAAAGCATTTGCAATCTTATTACTGTTCTCATTCAACTCTGCATAAGTTAAAGTGGCATCACTTGCAACCAATGCAATGCCCTCAGGAGTTTCATTGACCTGCCTTTCAAAACGTTTATGGATGAATGGAAGTTCAACAGGACTGAATTCAGGTATTTCAACTCCGCTCTCCAATTCAATGTCACAGATTCTCAATTCATCAACATCATTTCCAATAATCTGAGTCAGAATGGTTTTAAGTGAGCTTAAAAATGTCTCGATATATCCTTCAGAATACAATTCATCGTTATACTCCACATGCAATTCAAAAGTGTCTTCAAAGTCAAATATGGACAAATCGGTCTTATATTCAGTTGCAACAAAGCTATCGTCAATCAGTTCATTTTCTGAATATGACCTATCTGCGATAGTCATGCTTTCTGATTCATAAAATTCCTGATAGGAATAGAAAAATTCCGGTTTTAACTGATATTCCTCAGAAATTTTTGTATAAGGATAATGACTATTGTTTATTGTTTCTTTCCAGTTTGAATCAACATTTCTAATGAATTCCCTAATGGATTGCTGCCTGTTTTCATTTTTCATCACCAAAGGAAGTGTTTTGACTAAAAATCCTTGTGTATCATAATAATTTGGATTTGCCCTTCCGTTGAAAATTGTTGTTATCAATGTTTCATCGCTGAATGTGTACTTGTTTAGGTTCAAAATGGTGGTTGCCAAGAACAAGGCATTTTGACTGATTGAATTTTCCCTACAGAATTCTTTTATTTCAGTTGAATCAATAATTTCAGATGCCCGTTTTATTTTCCCATCTTCTTCATTTCCATTCAGGTTTGGAGTCAAAATTGTAGAGTCTATTTCCTGGCTTAACTTATCCTGGAAGAATTTTTTAGCAGTTTCATATCTTTCACTGTTCTCGATATCGTTTTCAATCAGACTATATGCAAATCCATCAACGATTTCCTTTTTAATCTCTTTGCCATCATATGCTCTTGCTATATCATCAAACAGACTTCCCTGTGATACACCATCCGTAATTATATGATGGAAATCAGAAAACATTACAACACCGTCAGAGGTGTCATAAATCTTGAATCTGAATAATTGACTGTTATTTAGTGAAAATGCCTTAACTTCATTTTTTATTATTTCCCTATCGCTGATTTCATCAACCTTGACTATTTCAATTTCATCAATAGCCCCGTCGTCATTTCTATGCTGCATTATTGTTCCATCTTCAGCAGCCATTAATCTGGTCTTAAGATAAGGATGCGCTTCAATAGTGATAATAATGGATTCTTTTAGTTTATCCGGATTAATTTCATTGCCAAATCTAACTGTAGTCGGCATTGTATATTTGATTTCATTAGGACTCTGAATACATTCATAGTAAATTCCCAATTGATTTTCGGTTAATGGGAAATGCTCCATTGTCTTTGCCGTTTCAACAAATTCATCAATGTATGAATCGCCTTCACCATTTAAAATTTCTATTGAAAGTTTTTTGATTGTTGGATTGTTAAATAATACTGAAATATCCAGGTTCACTCCCATTTCATCATATATGATTGAGTTTAATTTCATTAAGGTCAATGAAGTGTAGCCTATTACATACAAATCGTCAGTGGTACCGAAATCATCCGTATTAATTAAATCTGATGCAATTTCAAAGAGCTTTTCTTCGGTTTCGTTTTCAGGTTTGACGTTTTCCAACTTCAGCACAGGTTTCGGCAGTTGTTTGATATCGGTTTTGCCGTTAGGTGTTTGCGGCATCTCATCGATCTGCATGAAAACGGTCGGAACCATATACTTGGTCAGT
>CADBHR010000187.1 GCA_902794475.1 uncultured Methanobrevibacter sp.
CAAGTTTAAATAAGACTAACTATAAATTTTTACACAATAACTTAATGTTTTAAGTTAAATTATTTAGAGGTTAAAACTATGGTAAGTGTAAACGTAGAAGCTAAAAAAACCGTAGATGTGATGATTGAAAAAGCAGATGAATTAAACATCGCTGTTGCAACTTTAGATAATGGTGCTACTGTTATCGACTGTGGTGTAAATGTCGATGGAAGCTTTAAAGCAGGAGAACTTTATACTAAAGTTTGTCTTGGTGGACTTGCAGATGTTGGAATTTCAATTCCAGGAGATTTATCTGAAAAATTCGCACTTCCTTCAGTAAAAATTAAAACCGACTCACCTTCTATTTCAACCTTAGGTTCTCAAAAAGCAGGTTGGTCAGTATCTGTTGGTGATTTCTTTGCATTAGGTTCAGGACCTGCAAGGGCAATCTCATTAAAGCCAGCAGAAACCTATGAAGAAATTGGCTATGAAGACAAAGATGCTGATTTGGCTATCTTGACCTTGGAAGCTGATGTCTTGCCTGGTGATGAAGTCGCTCAATACATTGCTGATGAATGTAATGTTGATGTCAAAGATGTTTACTTGCTTGTAGCTCCTACTTCTTCCCTTGTTGGATCTATCCAAATTGCAGGAAGAGTTGTTGAAAACGGAACTTACAAAATGTTGGAATTCATTAAATTTGACGTTACCAAAGTTAAACATGCTGCAGGTATTGCACCGATTGCACCTGTTGACCCGGACGGTTTAAAAGCTATGGGTAAAACCAACGATGCAGTACTTTTCGGTGGAAGAACCTATTATTATGTTGAATCTGAAGAAGGAGATGACATTGCTGCTGTAGCTGCTCAATTACCATCTTCCGCTGCTGATGGATATGGTAAACCATTCTTCGATGTATTTAAAGATGCAGGATTTGACTTCTACCAAATCGACAAAGGAATGTTTGCTCCTGCAGAAGTAGTGATCAATGATTTAACTACTGGTAAAATGTATAAGGAAGGATTCGTTAACGCAGAATTGCTTAAAAAATCCTTCGGTGTAGATGAATAGTTCTATTCATCTTTTTTTTCTTCTTTTTTTTTTAATTCAATTTAACTTCAATATTGCTGTTTTGCCATTTTTCTAATAACATTAATATATTAGCAATTCATATATTAATTATCAACTCATTTTGGGTATTAAATTAGAAAGGTGAAAAAATGGAAATAACCGAGATTATTAAGGAAGCCATGATATTTCCTTCAACTGATTTAGCAAAACTTGCAGTATATATTGTATTTATGATTATTGCAGGATTATTATCCATTGTAGGATTTATATTCTTTGGAATCGGATTGGCTAGTAATGCTGCTTGGATTGTTGTGGGTATCATTTTATTTGCATTGGGTTTAGTTGTAGGCTTTTTAATCATGGGATATCAAATAAGCATTATAAAGTCAGGAATTGATCATGCAGAAACTGCACCTGAATTTAATTGGAAAGGAAACTTGATAACAGGTATCAAATATTTTGTTGTAAATATCGTTTACTTCATAATTCCGACAATAGTTGTCCTGATTATTTCATGGGCTACAAACCTATTCGGAATGGCCTACACAATTGTCAGCAGAATGATGTTGGCGTCAATGGCTGCTCCGGCCAATGCAACTATAGTAATTACTGATGTTGTTCCACAGTCATTAATCATAAATTTCGGAACCGCATTTATGATTACAGGAATCATTGCATTCATACTGTTTGTAATCTTTGCGATTATCCAAACCATGGGACAGTCAAGACTTGCAAATACAGATGACCTTAAAGTTGCTTTGAATATTCCTGAAGCATTCAGGGACATTGGAAGAATAGGCTATGGAAAGGTTCTTGCAGTTATTATTTTAATATTTGTAATAATTGCAGTCATCAATGTTGTAATAACCGGATTGAACAGTTATATTGGTGGATTCAGTATAATTTCCATTATAGTGACTCCATACCTGATATTCTTCTCTGCAAGGGCGACTGGACTATTATATTCTGATATAGCTTAAATTTTTTTTTAAGCTATCTTTTTTTTTAAAAATTTTCAATAAACTTTTAAATGATAATTTTCATATATAATATTATTCTATATAGAATAGATACTTCAATTATTTATAATGGAGATGTATAAAATGGCTGAATTAAAAGGTACAAAAACTGAAGCAAACTTACAAGCAGCTTTTGCTGGTGAGTCCCAAGCACATACTAAATACCA
>CADBHR010000188.1 GCA_902794475.1 uncultured Methanobrevibacter sp.
GCGTATCTTATTTCTCTCATAACTCTTCTCATGTCTTCAAGCGATGGGATGTATGCTGTTTTCAATATACTTTTGTATTGTTTAGGTTTTGGATTGACACTATTTGTTTTAAGCCTTCTGATTTCAAAAATAAATCTCGAAAAATTGGTTACAAATACAAAATACATTCCCAAAATATTTGCCATTCTGATAATTATCGGAGCAATATATCTGTTTTGGGAGTCATTCAAGGTGCTGATTTAGCGAGTCTTGTTGTGTAAAAATTAATAATGATGACTGATAAATAGTTATCTGGTGTAATTATGGCTAATTATGATACAGTAGAAAGCGCAAGAGAATTCTTTTATAAGGACAAATTTGCAGTAAATGCAGGCATAAAATTGGATGAGTTGACAGAAGACAAGGCAATCTGCAGCTTAGAGATCACTGATAACCATAAGAATGCTTATGGGGGAGTGATGGGTGGTGTGATATTCACATTGGCCGATTTTGCATTTGCAGTTCTGTCAAATCAGATACACCAACTGACCGTTGCTCAACAGGTAAGCATCAATTATCTGTCCGCTCCAAAAGGCGAAAAGCTTATTGCAGAGGCGACATGCCGCAAAAGTGGGCGCACATCATCAATCGTAATCGTAAATGTGTCCGATGATATGGGGCGTGATGTTGCCCAGTTTGTCGGAACCGGATTTAAGTTGTGATTGAGTTTTTTGAAACTTAAATCATCCTTTTTTTTCAAATCCAAGAAATGTATTTATTTTTTTCATGCGGTCAAGGAGTCTGAAAAACTCCTTATGCTTTATTATTCCTCCACTTGTGGGATTTATCTCAAATGCCTTTTTAAATGATGCTATTGCATCGTTTATGTGTCCTGTCCTTATGAACAGTTCGCCTTGGGCAAACCAGATTTCATCAAATTCTGAACTCATGTCCAGTGCCTTTTTGAAATAATCCCTTGAAGCTTTGAAGTTTTCCATTTCAAAGCTTTCAACGGCCTTCAGCATCAAATCATGTGATGTTAGGGTAAGGTTGTACTTCCTTTTAAGCAATTGTGATTTCAGGTTAATTGCTGCCTTGTTTTTGGGCTCGATTTCAAAAACCAGATTGTAGCATTTCTCAGCTTCTTCGAACCTGTTCAATTCAACCAGGTTTCTGCCTTTTGAAAGGAGGGTTCCAATGTGGTAGGGATGCTTTTTCAAAATCTGTTCAATGCAGTCCAACGCTTCTTCGTGCCTTTTGTTTTTTTCGAGATAATACGATTTTTGAAACAGGGCATTCAGGTCTTTTGAATCGATTTTCAGTATCTCTTCAATGACTTCCATCACTTCATTTGTTCTTTCAAGTGAGACCAATGCAGGTATCTTTAATATAAGAATTTCCTTGACTGCTCCCTGTTTTAGAATCTCATCGCATTCCTTCAAAAGTATCTCATTATATCCTTTTGATGTGGCATCGTCTCCAAGCACGTGGTATATGAATGCAAGATTATTCAGGATTCCGATGTTTCTTGGATCTTGTGCAAGGGCTTTCAGATACATGTTTCTTGCTTTATACATCTGTCCCTTGTTGAAGTATTTTTCCGCTTTGTCAATAGTCTTTTTCAGGGTATTTTGCCTAAACATATGATGCCTCTCTCAGGTATTTTATGATATTGAAGAGAATCATTAGGTTATTTGGGTTCAGATTCAGAAGTTCATTCGTTGTTTCCAGAGATTTGTAGGGTTTGTTAAGTTGGTTAAGAGAATGTATTTTGTATTGGAGCAGTTTTTCATTTTTTGGATGTCTGTCACAGAGCTTTACGATGTTTTTGTGGTACATTTCGGCTTTTTTGTTCTGTTTTGTCATTTCATAAACCTGTGCGATTTCATTCATGCGCTTTATATTTTCAAAATCAATATTGTTTTTATCTTGCATATTTTTCACCAAACTTTTTTGTAATTACTTATTATTAATTTAATCGCTTTTAAATCTATGTATAGGTTTATTGCAATATTGTAATTGGCTTGTAATTGTTTTAAGTTAATATCAATATTTTTTTCATTAGGATGTTTTGATTTCAAAAAACCATTTGTTTTATTAATGATGAAGTCAATAATTATTAAGTGACTGATTAACAAGTCGTGAAAAATAGCAAATTCGGAGTTGCACTGCCGTAACTTCGAATTTTTTTATGCAAATGTGATTGTTGATAGTCGCAACATTTATTATGTGATTTTTAGCAAAGTTTTATTTTTAGCAAAGTTTTGTTGCGGGAGTGTCCGAAATTAGTCAATTATGTTAATACTAATCACTAAAATGGATATTACTAAAAATTTCAAATGAATTTAATGTAAATTTTTAAAATCCGCTAAATTTATTTTTTATTTAATTAAAAAACAACTTTTCACCATAAATATCAAATTTAACAATAAAATAATCAAATATTCGATATTTAACAGCAAAAATTGGTTATTTTTACAAGATTTGATATAGATAAAACAAGTGAAATATTAAAGGTTTAATAATTGTCTATTTCTTAAAATAAATGTTAAAAAAGCTCGATTTTAGTTTTAAATCAATAATTATAAATATGAAGGGATTTATAATTATTTAACAACAACACATACAATAAAAATAAATCACCTTCAGTTATAATTTACTGTTTTTAATATGATT
>CADBHR010000189.1 GCA_902794475.1 uncultured Methanobrevibacter sp.
AAATGATTCAAGCAAGCTGGAAAAGCCTTTTGAATGGGAAATAACCCTGGCAAACGGTTTGTGGTGGAAAGTCGACAAGAAGATTCATGAGCATGATTTTGTCATTCCCGAGTATTTGAAGGTTGATCCTGAAAACATAATCCTGCTTGAGGAATAATTGATTTGACTTTAAAAAATTGTTCTCACTTTGTAATATTGCTTTTTAATCAAAGGAAAATAATTTAAATGATTAAAATCAATAGTATTTTGACCGATATTATTCAAGTAAACTATTTTGAAAGGATGTGTTAAAATGGCTAAACCGATTAGACCAACACTTGAATTGGAAGGTGAGGATGCAATTGAATTTCTTGAATGGATGGAGGAACCTCCTACTGAAAAGGATAAAGAGTTTTGGAAAGAAGTTTATTCTCAACGAATGGTTTTATTCTAAATCATGAAAGATGGGGCGTTAAATATGGCTAAACCTATTAGTCCATCACCTGTAATTGAAGGTGAGGATGCAATTAAAATTGTTAAAGAGATGTATAAATCACCAAGTGGTGAATATAAAGAATTAGCTAAAGAAATCAGGTCTCAAAGATTTGTCCCTTTTTAAATATAATTTTATAGATTTTTTCTTTAAATCTAATTATTGCGATGGATTCGCAGTTCAATATTTAAAGCAACATTCCTGATGATTGTCAATCACGCCAATGGATTCAAGATAGGAATATATTATTGTCGGGCCGACAAACTTCATGCCTCTCTTTTTCAGGTCCTTTGAAATGTGTCTGGACAATTCGGATTCTGTTAAAAACTCGGCTTTAATGATTTCACCATCTGTAAATCCCCAGATGTATTCGTCAAAGCTTCCGAATTCATCCTGTATTTCAATGAACACCTGCGCATTGTTGATGGCTGCATTGATTTTTCCCTTATGGCGGATTATGCCTTCATTCATCCGCAGTTCCTCAACCTTTGCATCATCATAACTGGCCACTTTTCTAACGTCAAACTCATCAAATGCCCTTCTGAAGTTTTCTCTCTTTTTGAGAATAGTAATCCATGACAGTCCTGCCTGAAAGGACTCCAAAACAAGCATCTCAAACAGTTCCCTGTCGTCATGGGTTGGAACTCCCCATTCCTCATCATGATATCTTACATAAACTTCGTCGCTTCCTGCCCATGTGCATCGATTTTCGCTCATGAAGATACTTATCATAAATGTTATTTAAATAGTTATTCAACAAAATGATGTTTTTTTAATATTGAAACATTAATTAAGTTTGATTAATATAATTAATATATAGGGATGATTAATATGACTAAGCTAGGTATGGGAATGATGAGACTTCCACTTTTGGATGAAAATGATCAGACAAGCATTGACATAGAACACGTTAATAAGATGGTAGATGCATACATGGATGCCGGATTCAACTATTTCGACACTGCATTCGTTTATCACGAAGGGGCAGGCGAACCGGCCTTCAAAAAAACCGTTGTTGACAGATATCCACGTGATTCATTTAAAATAGCTACAAAACTTCCGTTGTTTGTTATCACAGAGGAATCCCAGCTGGAACCTCTGTTTGCACAGCAGCTTGAAAACTGTGGCGTGGATTATTTTGACTATTACATGCTTCATAACGTGAGCGGATTTACTGAAACCGCCTGGAAGAATGTTGATTTATACTCTTTTATAGAAAATAAAAAGAAGGAAGGCAAAATCAAGCACATAGGTTTGTCTACTCATGGAAACGCCGAATTTTTAGAGGAAATCCTATTCGAGCATCCTGAACTTGAATTTGTCCTGCTTCAGATAAACTATCTTGACTGGGAAGATGAAAATATCGAAGCGAAGAAATGTCTGGAAGTCGCCAAAAAATATGACAAGCAGGTTATGATTATGGAACCGTATAAGGGCGGCTTTTTGGCTGATGTTCCTGAAGAGGCTGAAAAACTGATGAAACAACACAATCCTGACAGGTCAGTTGTTTCATGGGCAATGAGGTTTGTGGCCAATATGGATGCATGCGTAGTCCTGACAGGTGCAAGCAATCTCGAACAGCTTGAAAACAACATCGAGGAATTCAGGAATGCTGATCCTTTGGATGATGAGGAACTGCTAATCCTTGATGAGGTTTCAGAAATCATCAACAGCAACATCACTGTCGACTGTACAAAATGCAGATACTGCGTCGAGTCCTGCAGTGAGGAAATAGACATCGCAAG
>CADBHR010000190.1 GCA_902794475.1 uncultured Methanobrevibacter sp.
AAAGCACTGGCATTAATATTAAACCATAATTCCTTTTCCATCTCGTCATCAGGAACAAATTCAACCTTATCCGTTAAAATAAAAGTTTTATCACACATATCCAACATCTTTTTTTTCACATTTTATTAAACTTATAAAAAAAAATCCTAAAAAAAACATCGTCCTAATGACTAAAAAAATATAATCACTAAAAGGATTCATTTTTTTTAGAATATATTCTTTTAAACCGTGCTTAAAAAAAAAGAAAGGAAAAAAACTAACCTATTGAAGTTTTCCCCCATCTTTCTATATTACATATTATAAACCTACATATAATATAGCATTTATCCGAGAGCATTTGAAAATAACCCACTAAATGTGCAATTCATCCCCGGCTTAAAGAAGCCGGAGAATTCTTGCACAATAAAGTTAAAATGTTTCTGCTGCAAATCATTTGCCTGATGAACTAGAGCTGTTTGCCGTTTAATTTTGTTCAAAAGCTAATCGGCATATTTATATTACAATATTGATAGAGTCATTACCATCATATTGAATATTTTTGTATAAAAATAATTAAATGATAAATGTTAGTACAGCATTAAACAAAAAAGGGAGAAAATATGAAATCCCAAAAGGGATTGATAACCATTTGTTTAATTATCTGCCGGTTCATTTATTTTTAAAAGATACGGAGGTAAAAAAAATGAATAAGAATATAATAATAGCAATACTGATTGTAATAATCATTGCTATCGGCGCAGCCGTAGTTTTAGGCAACCAACATCAATCAGTAAGCAAACAAACTACTCAAATCGATGTTTTAAACAAAACTGGTTTGCAGAATGGAGAACAGGTACAGTTTCAACTGAAGGCTGCAAACGGCACCGCCCTTTCAGGCCAAAGCATTAACATAACCTTCAACAATGAGAAATACACCGTGACCACCGACCAAAACGGTAAAGGCTATCTTACCATCCAAGGGGAAGATTCCGGAACCTATAATCTGACATTGGATTATGCAGGAAACGACAAATATGAAAAATGCAGCGTAAAGACCACAATAACCATTGAAGACGGCGAAGCCGATGCACCTGCAACAGAAACCGAAGACGCCGCAACCGCAAATTCTGGAACCAACGATTCATCAGGAAGTGGAACAGGGAATTCACAAGCAAGTGGAACAGGAAATTCATCAAGCTCATATCATGGATTTAATGGAGCAGATGAGGGCATCCAAGTCGATGACAACGGAATAATTCATGCTCCGGGCACCCAATATGATGGAATGAGCATGGAAGACTATATAGCATGGCAAGAAGACCCTGAATCATTCATAGATGACCTTGAAAACCAGAACCGATAGCCAGATTAATTTTTCCGGCCATGATGATAATCCATGATTTTGGATGATCATCATCTTTTTTTTAATTTTCAACAAGCCACTCCATGAAATAAACGCTTCCGACCGGATAGTCACCGCCGTTTTCGATGACGTCCTCAATCAACCATTAAAAATTCATGAATCAACCAATGAAAAAAAAAGTTTTTGAATTGAACTAATTGAAAAAAAGAAGGTTTAAACCTTCTTTTTTAAAAATTTAAGTAAACAAATATGAAATTCCACATTTGGATTTAAAACAAACAAATTTCAACGGAATTTCAACATCAAATGATGTTAATGAGATATATTATCATACTACTATTTAAAACTATTTAATTTAAAAAACCTTCATTAAATCACTTGAATTAAGTAAATATTAACAATACATCCCATAAATACGAAAAAACTATTAAAAAATTAAATAAAATAAAATTAAGATTAAAAATAAAATATCTTTCTTAATCAACAATTCAGAATTATAATTACGAAACCACATCAATTTTTCAAAATGAGAGCAATTTTCCATGTTCAAAGCAATAATCCTAGTTAAAATCAATAAAATCAAAAATAAACGATTATAAAGATTTATATAATAGATTAAAATAATATTAATCTATGAAATGAGATTTAAAACAAAATAATTGAATTAAAAGTGAACAATATGAAGAAACAAATAAACTTAAACGGAGGTGATGGCATCACTAATGCCATCAAAGATTTCTATCGCTTTTGCAAAGCTACATATCTATATGTAGAATTGCTATGGTTATTCCAGAAACTGAAATAACTAAAGCCCGATAAAAATGATATAGAGGTTATGTTATCAAAGTTGTAAATTTTTTAAAGGAGAGGCAAAAATAAACTCAATGAATGGCGTTTAGATTACATTTCATGCAATAATGTAAGTCCGACATTTCCTATCTTTCAACGAGCCACTCCATAAAGTCAACGCTGCCGACCGGATAGTCACCGCCGTTTTCGATGACGTCCTCAACCAGCTCCACCGCCTCGTTAATTTCCAAATCAGAGATGTCCAGCTCATATGTACAGTCAGGATATTTTTCAAATGCCTCGGCTGAGCACACTCCAAGGGCTTCGGCTTCAAGGTTTTCCCTGATTTTGGATTCGGAGTATTCCCTTTCGGCCAGTCTCTTCTCAAGTATCTCCGGCCAGTCTCTTCTCAAGTATCTCTGGGCGGACCCTCAAAACGATCACCTTGTCGGCGCCGTTGCATAAATGGGAGAGGTGCCCCTCAAAAATCAGCAGTTCATCGCAATCCTTTGTCAGTTCATCTACATATGATGACAACTTTTCGATGTCTATGACCTTATATCCCTTATTCTCATCGATGCCCATAACAAAACCATGACTTATTGCCAGGTCATTGATTTTAATCAATCGTCCTTTCAATTTAGAGGCAAGTGTTGTCTTTCCGACACACGGAGTGCCGGTTATGAATATGGCTGTCATTGTTAGATTATTGTCCTTCAAGATATTTAAAATTTAAAAATAAAAAAAGAATAGATGAAATCGGATTTTCATCTATTT
>CADBHR010000191.1 GCA_902794475.1 uncultured Methanobrevibacter sp.
GTCAAAAAGGACTCCATCTTTTTCTTGTGTTAAAAATCCAGCTTGTCCACCAATGGTAGCATCTTTTGAACCTTGTGGACCAGTAACATTAGTTATTCCAGCTTCTGAGAAGATTACTTTAATAGTAATGGCTTTATCTCCATTTTCTAAATGACAAGATGATATTTTTGCATCTTTGCCATCACCTGTTGTTTGAGCAAGAATTCTAGCATCTTCATCTTCTTTGTACCCATCTGGAATTTTAAATTTTTCATCTTGAATTTTTATTTCGTTGTTGTTGACTTCAATGGATCCCCCATCTGTGCTGCTTGCACTTGAAGATGAGAAGGACCATTCCTCAGCACTTACGACGCCAACTGCAATACAAAATGCAGCTAATACGATTAATATTGCTATTCCTTTTCTCATATTATCACTTTATTAAATTTTTTATATTGTTTAAATAACATATGACATATGCTATATTAAATAGTATAATTTTTATTATATATTAATATTTGTTACAAAACCTTAGATTTTATGCAAATTTTTTTAAAAAAAAATAATTAAACATACATTAAATTCCAAAATAATCCAGAAAACTTTTCATTTGGGCAAGAGAAGTTTCAACACTGCCTTTAATGACATTTGCAAATGGGCACAGCACTTCACAAGTGACAGCAGGAACCTTTTTCAGATTGCAAACGTCCTCAACTGCCCCCTTATAAGAAGAACCTGCAAAATCAAAGGATATGACGTCTGAACCGATATTTCGAGAGATGTAATTTGCTATCAGATAGCTTTCAGGAGAGGGGGACTTTGATGAAAAGACAGATTCTATTCCTGGATTTGAATTGAAAGCGGTTGAATGAAAATCACCAACAAAATCAACTCCCAAATTCAAAACCTCCTGAACAATCAGATTGCTTAAGGAGTTCTTAATATGGGCTGAGCGGTTTAAATCCATGTCATTAAATGTCCTCTCATTGTACATTGTTGATTTCGGTGAAGCAAATGGGATGAAATATAGCGTATTTTTCAAATCGGCACCAATCAACTCATTTAGCAGTTTCACATTGGCAATTTGCGGAGATAGCTCGTTGCCATGAATACCTGACAATATCAAAATCTTACTTCCTCCACCACCCAATTTAAAAATAGGAGTTCCATAAGTGCATTTTTCAAGGATAAATTGAGTCAATCCGTTTAATTCCAATTTTTCAAAAAGATTCCGATTTCGTGAAATGTATCCTCCGGAAAAATCACATACGTAGGACATTTCCAGATTGTCGAATTCCCCAATTTTTTCAAAATGCATAATTAAATATACAGTGAAACTCTTATTTAAAAATAAGTATGAAAATGAAAAAATATATTAAAAACCTGATAACGCTCATCAATTACGAAAGAGACGCTGAAATTGACCTGATGACACGTGAAATAAGCACAATGTCAGGTCAGAAAAGGGAAGAGCTCGGAAGAGCAATAAATAAAGTGAAAGGTAAAAGCCTAGGCAAAGAATTGGGATTGCAGATAGTTCAGTTCGGAAGGTCCGAGGTAATCGATACCGAAATATCCGTTGGAGACATGGTGCTGGTCAGTACCGATAATCCACTTAGAAGCGATTTGACAGGTACCGTTACAGAAAAGGGAGCCAGATTCATCAAGGTTGCCTTTGACAAGCGCGTTCCAAAATGGGCAATTAAAAAGAAAGTCAGGATTGACCTGTATGCCAACGACATCACTTTCAGGAGAATGGAGGACAATCTGAATCATTTAAGTTTAAAGGGTAAAAATGCCTTAGAATATATTTTGAATGAGAGAAATCCCAAAAAGAACCGAGATGTACCATATATCTCATATATTGATGAAAATCTAAACGATTCACAAAAGAAAGCCATTGAAAATGCACTTTCATGTGAAAATTTCTTCCTGATACACGGGCCTTTCGGAACAGGCAAGACAAGGACCCTTGTCGAGCTGATTTCACAGGAAACACGTCAGGGCCATAAGGTGTTGGCAACAGCAGAAAGCAATGCAGCAGTTGACAATATCCTGGAAAGGCTGATGAACAACAAGAAGCTGACATTGACAAGGCTCGGACATCCCCAAAGGGTTTCAAAACACAACATCACACAGACCCTGGCATACAAGGCTGAAAATCATAAGCTGAACAAGAAGATTAAAAAGATCCACAAAAAGATTGACAATCTGATTGAAAAG
>CADBHR010000192.1 GCA_902794475.1 uncultured Methanobrevibacter sp.
ATGAACCCAGCTATGTTGATTCACAACAAAGATTATTTTAAATTAATGCATTTGGACTGTTATATTTTTGTTCTTTAGCATTTGTGCAGTTGGGAATAGATATAAAAGTATCTTTTTTTCTCACTGTTGTTCAATAACTGGGCTAATTGTTAAAATATTTAATGTAAAATGTATAAATTATTAATTGACAACAAATTATGGAACACTTATCATGGAATTTGAAAATAAAAGTGGATTAATAACCCTGATTATACTTATCATGGCTTCTGCAGTTACATTAATCTCACAAAGTATTGTAACAACAAGTTTACCTTATTATATGAACGATTTTGCAATATCTTCTGCAACCGCACAATGGACATATTCCATATTTCTGTTGGTGCTTGGAGTAATGATTCCTCCAACTGCATATATTACAAAAAGATTTAAGATTAAAACAATATTGATAACCTCTCTCATATTGTTCATAATGGGATCAGTGATTTGTTTTTTATCAACAGGCATTGAAATGCTGATTGTTGGTAGAATCCTGGAAGCTATGGGAACAGGTATTTTAATACCAATAGGTCAGATATTAATTTTCAGGATAATGCCTGAGGAAAAATGGGGATTTTTCATGGGCTTAATGGGATTCCTTGTTGGAATTGTGCCTGCAATGGGACCGACAATTGGTGGATTCATTGTCGATTTATATAACTGGAGAGTTATTTTTGAATTCCTGGCAATAATTGCTGTAGCAATCTTAATTTTGTCAATGCTTTTAGTAAACTTCGAGCTTGAAACAGAAAAGTATCCATTGGATGTTCCTTCATTGATATTGTCAATACTGTTTTGCGTGGGGCTGATGATTGGATTTTCAAATGTTGCAGAGTTTGGATTCAGTTTAACTCATGTAATTTTACCAATTGTTGTCGGAGCAATTTCATTAATAATGTTTGTCAATCGCCAAAATAAGATTGAAAAACCGTTGGTCAACTTGAATGTGCTGAAAAATAAGTATTTTGTATATGGGACTGTTTTTGCAGCATTGCTCTACTTTATAATGTGTGGAATCAATGTAGTTGTGCCTTTATTTGTTCAAAACGTAGCATATTACTCTTCAACAGAATCTGGACTCATATTGTTCCCTGCAGCAATAATTATGATAGTGTTTAACTTCATTGGTCCGGTATTGGCAGATAAAATTGGAATAAAGCCTGTTTTAATAGCTTCATCAGTTTTAAATATAATTTGTTTTGCCGCCATGATGAATTATAATATGAATTCCTCATTCGAATATCTGTTAATTACTCAGATAATCAGGGGAATCGGTTGCGGACTCGGTCTGTCACCGGCCATTACATGGGCAATGAGTGTTGTAGCAGGGGATGTTGAAGATGCAACGGCAATCAACAACACTGTAAGGCAGGTTATAGGGGCTATAGGTTCATCCATTACAGTCGTGATAATGCAGATATTGGCAAATGGAAAAATTACTCATAATCAGATTTCTGTCAATTCATTCAGTTTAACTTCCTTAATGATGATAATAATTACGATAATATTATTAATAATAACAGTATTCGGCATAAAAAATAAAAGTGACATTGTAGATGGTTAAGATAATTCAGATTTTGATTTAACCTTGTTTGTTGTTGCCAAATGTTACTGTAACTATGGGATAATTGAACCTCTACAGCTTGTATGAGCCGGAGATTCTTAGGCCATACCTACTGTGGAGGATTGGTGATGTTAAAGATAGTGATGTTGTAAAGGAAGTCAATGAACCAACCTATATTGATTACAACAAAATATTAATGCAATGGCTAAATTTTTCTTCTTAATTCATACGAGATATATTCGTGGCGCAGTGAGGGAAAATATTTTTTATTTTAAAACTAAATTAGTATTATGAAAAAGTTTTTGAGTGTTGCATTAAAATTCCAATGGAAAACAATAGTAATCATTTTTGCATTACTGATTATTCAGACATTTTTTCAAATGGAAATAATTGATTTGTTCGGCACGGCTTTAACTGGAGTTAAAGAACAGAAAATAGACTTGCTTTTCAAATCAGGATTATACATGTTAGTGTATACTGCCTTTGTGATGATTGCCATTTATGCTGTCTCTTTTCTCTCAACAAGGGTGGCTTCAAAAGCTGCATATACTGTCCGTGAGAAAATCTTTCATATTCTA
>CADBHR010000193.1 GCA_902794475.1 uncultured Methanobrevibacter sp.
GCAATGAGAAGTGCGGATATCAATGCGACTATTGTGACCTTATCGGTAATGTCGACTTCAAACTTGAATTGCAACTCTTCATTGTCGATTTTGTGGATTGTCCTTGTGAGAAGTTTCGGTAAGGACTGAAGCATGTGTTCATATAGGATTAGGTTGCTTTTTTTGCCTTTTAACCTCTGTTTAGGGCTCATCCTTTGTTTTGCTATTTGTTTTGCAACAGGTTTGATTGATGCGAAAACGTCGATTTCAGGGTCAAGGTTGTGTGCAATGGCTTCAATCATTGACAGTCCTCTTGCCATTGTGACGACTTCATTTGGAAGGATTACTCCATATTCCTGCATAAGGCTTAGAAGTGCCTCTAAAACTCCATCGAAACGGTTTAGCTGAACGCCGAAGTACCTTCCGAACAGGTCATTCAGGTCCCTTCTTAAAGAGGAGGTATCGATGTCGTAATCCAATATGTCCATGTACATAAGCTGGTTTATCAGTCCGTCGACGTCCTGGTCCATGAACAATAAGACTACCTCTGAAAGGTCTTTTTTGAATTTTTCATCGAAGAATCCCATCATACCCAAATCAAGATAGCACACTACATTGTCCTCTAGAATCATCACGTTTCCTGGGTGAGGGTCTCCATGGAAAAATCCGTCAATGAAAAGCTGCTGGAGATATGAGTCAAGGACATTTTTTGCTAAAAGTTTTTTGTCGAACTCATCGCTGGTGCTTTCATATACGTCATTTAGCTTTGTACCGTCAATGAATTCCATTGTCAATACTTTTGAGGTGCAGTATTCAGGGTATGTGGCCGGAATGTGTATGGAAGGATTATCGACGAAATTCATTTCAATGCGTTGCATGTTCATGAATTCGTTGTTGTAGTCGATTTCCTTGTGGATTGAACGGTCGAACTCGTCCATTATTCCAGGAAGGTTCAGTTTCCTGAGATTTGCGTTAAATTTGTCGGTACGGTTGGCAATGTATTTCAATATCCTCAAGTCAAGGTCAATCTTGTCTGTGATGCCTTCTTTTTGGATTTTGACTGCAACTCTTTCACCGGTAATCAGTGTGGCTTCATGAACCTGTCCGATTGATGCGGTAGCCAAATGTTCATGTTTGAATTCTTTGAAAAGATCATCAATATTTCCATTGAGTTCCCTTTCGACTATTTCCTTGACCTGATCATAGGTTATTGCTGGATTGTCATCCTGCAGGTTTGCAAGCTCATCTGCAATCCTGTCGCCAACGACATCAGGTCTTGTACTTAACAGCTGGCCCAATTTGATGAATGTAGTTCCCAAGTCCTGAAGCATCAATCTCAATTTTACCGGAATTTCATCATCCAAAAAAAGCTCATGTGTCTCATCGTCTTTTCCGCGTATTTTGTTTTTTGCGGTTTGGCCTAAAATTTTATCGAAGCCATATTTTTTCATGGCCGCTCTAATTTCACCCAAACGCTCTTTAGTTTCCTTATCCATTATATCACATTATTCTTTAAATTTAAACAATACTTGATGCAAAGAAGGTTATTCCTTTATAATAAGACATATTCATGAGATAACGGTTGCAATTGAATAAACTGCACAGAATGCCTAAATAAGTATTAATCCTTGATTTTAAATCCAATTCAAGCAATACCTACAATAAATCCATAATAATCTTCTTTTTTGTCATGTTAAATGGTTCAGATGTTCAAAAAAACCATTAACAAATATATACATATCTATTTTTATTTTTTGATTAATAAATTTTAAGTAAGTGTTTTTATTTTGAAAATTTTTCAATAAATTGGCTAATATGTTAAAATAGGCAATAATATTTTGCCTCTGGGTGGAAAATGGTTTAATATGGATGTCTATATTTATAAAATGATGTTAATTAAAGCACAGTTTATATTCAGTTTTTTTGTTGAAATAATTTTGCTGTGCTTTATTTTTTTCATTCAATAGGTGATATTAATCTTTAATATGCTATTTATTTTACTTTCACTTGCCAAGGTGTTCTAAAAACCCGTTTGCTTTGAGTTTGTCCAATGGTTGTAACTATTTTTTTACTTGAACCTCTCCGACCTAAAAGAGGTTGGAGTATTCTTTCACTAATTTGATAAATACAAATATCATAAGCCACAAATATGTAATTGTCAAAACACAATAGTGTATAAAACCGCATGAGATTTTGAAAATATGAGTGTGAATAATAATCAAAATGAAACAATAAAGGAAAAGATTAGAAAGGCTTTTTCATTATCTGAGGATTCCGCACCTCATGAGGAGATTCGTTCACGTCTTTTTGATGGTGGGCAAGTAACCGGAACCAACATGTGCGTTCTTGTATGTGCAATGGTTATTGCTTCTGTTGGTCTTAATATGAGTTCAACTGCCGTAATAATTGGTGCAATGCTTATTTCTCCTATAATGGGAAGTATTCTTGCTTCTGCATATGCAAATGTATCTGCAGATTATCCGATGCTTCGTAATTTCATGATCGGTTTTGGAATGCAGATTGTAATCAGTGTTACTGCAGCTTCAATTTACTTTTTCCTCTCTCCGGTCAAGGAGCCTACCGTTGAATTGCTTGCAAGAACATCTCCGACTTTTTATGATGTGCTTATTGCCTTTTTCGGAGGAATTGCAGGAATCATTGGACAGACTAGACTGGACAAGACAAACACGGTTATTCCTGGTGTTGCAATTGCAACCGCATTGATGCCTCCGTTATGTACCTGCGGATATGCCATTGCAAATGCAAGATTAGATATGCTCCTTGGAGCGGGATATCTCTTTATAATCAATGCATATTTCATTTTCTTGGCTGCAAGCATTATTTTGAGTGTTTTGAAAATACCAAAAACCAGGGAATTGACAGAAAAGGAATGGAGAATTCATCGTTGGAGAATGATTCGAAATACAATCATCATTGCAGTGCCTAGTATCGTGGCTGTTTATTATATGGTGATGTAGTTATCTGATTAATGCAGGAATGGACACATATTCAAAAATAAGTAAGGAAATGATTGAAATTAAATTTCAACAGTTTCCTTTAACTTTATTGTGCAATTCATCCCCGGCTTAAAGAAGCCGGAGAATTCTTGCACAATAAAGTTAAAATTGCATTTAGTACTAAAAGTAGGTGGTTTGATTTTCGTGTACTTACCACTTTTCCGTGGACAATTTGTAAAATAAACTATTTTTTTCATCAATAATAAACCTTTTTATGTTCGTACATGTCCGAACAAATTGGAATTTCATATAGTAACCTAAAAAAACTAAGGCCACTTAAAATCATATAGTAACCATTAAAAACTAATTATTGAAAAATTTGGTTGATTATGGGGAGTTTATACATATGAATCTCTTCTTTTTGGTATTATTTTTATCGGTTCCAATTTATCAAAACTTTATTATGTAGTTTATATAAATAATATAATAAAAAATAT
>CADBHR010000194.1 GCA_902794475.1 uncultured Methanobrevibacter sp.
AATGAATTTGGAATTGTTACAATTGAGAGTTACATCATCGTAGAGTGCTACTGCCCCACCGTTTTTGCTTGCGTAGTTGTCAATGAAAGTAACGTTGTTCAAGGTCAATGATTTGGTAGCATAGATTGCTCCACCTTTTTCTGCATTACCGTTGATTAGAATTAAATCGTTTATTGTTACGTTGTTTGCGGTAATGTTGAATATTCTTGATAGGTTTTTACCATCAATAATATGGCCGTTACCGTTGATGACAAAGTTGTCCCTGTCAATGAGAATTCCAGTGCTATTGTCTGTGCCGTTGTTGAATTCATAATCACCGTATAAATCCAAATGGTTTTCTGTTGAGTTTACAATGGCTTCCTGCAATTTTGAAAGAGATGTGTCTTCAACAGTATAGACTTTTAAACATACCATGTATCCTAAGTCATAGGTATCTTTCATAGGTTCGCCGTCGAAGGATATGAAAGAGAGATTTTGAGTGTAATGTGACCTGACATAGGTTAAGTTGACGGTTGGTGCAGTTTTTGAAGTTATTACTGCCTTGAAAACATCCCCTTTCTTAACTGGAAACCGTAGTATGGTGACACTCCAGTTTGGGTCAATTTCAATTCATCATTTACATAAATTTCGACTGTATAACCGTTGCCTTCCTTCTCGAAGTATGTTCCGACAGCAGCAATCAAATCATCATCCAACGCTTCAAATTCACTCATATAACTTACATTTTGATTGCCTGATTTGAAATCACCAGCCCACATGAGCGCATACTGGTAGTTTTTATTGTACGGTTCGGTATTTTCAATTATTATTGAAGTGGCATAAGTAGTCACATCTATAGATTTTATTAATGTCTTATCGTAATATGAAATATAGAAGAATCCATTCTCTCCCCATCCGGTACCATAACTGTTTTTGACAATCCATGCACCGTTTCCTGGAGGTGTGATTAAGAAGTTACTTGCATCATAATTATCGTCCCATCCTATAATTGAAACAGTATGACTTGGAGTTATAGATTCATTAACATAGTGCGCATGAGTTTCTGGATCATAATAAGGATTTACTTCATCAGATGTGGCTTGACCGAAAAATGACACATCTATGGAACCGTATTTCATGATTGCCAATTTGAGCTGTGTGCCGTTTGGTATTTCATTGTTAGGTGTGAACATCACGTCCTGAATGTGGATATCATTCAGGGTTGTGATTAAAGCTGAAATTTTTCCAACTTCATCATATATATCCGCATCCTGTGTGAATGCTCCAAGCCAGCTCAACAAATAACCTGTGGAAATACAGTTGGCTCCAAGTTCTCCTGTTTCACTGCAACCGTAAATTGAATATTTCAACATTGTATTTTGCATGTTGTTTTCTGAAAAGTCAGTTGTGATGTTTGCAGCTTTCAGTAATGCTGATTCCAGGCTACCTGTCATTCCGAATGTCCAGCAGGCACCCATCCATGCTTGATCTTTAACGGATGAAACCCATCCGTAATCACGTAAATCAAAGCGTTCCGGAATGGTAGTGGTATTGATGGTATTGTTAAGCAATACCAATTGCAGACCCTGTCCAATCATTATAGTTGAATAATAGGTGTTGTTTGTTGAGACATTATCGTCATTAATATAAGTATTGTCTTTTAAAACAGATTCTTTATCGAAAACAGTGTAGATAGGGTTTGTATTGTTTTCGAATATTGAATTTTTGATGTTGTATGATGTATCGTATGCATAAATTGCACTGCCCGCACTTGCTACATTATTGAAAAATTTAGAGTCTGTTATATTTAATGTACTTATATCACAGAATATTGCACCTCCATAGGTTGGATATCCTTCAATAATGCTGACGCCATTTGAATCAAAGGTACAATTATCAATTTCAGTATTTGTATATGAAAGGTAAATTACACCTCCATTATATTTAGAATGAGAGTTTATGAATTCTGTATTTTTTAACACGAAATTTCCACCCAATTGGACATATGCTCCACCAAATTCAGAATAAGTGTCCTTAAATTTGGTATTAATTATGGTCACATTACCTGTAGCGCCACTCGCTCCAATAACATCTACAAGAATAGCACCTCCATTTCTTGAAGAAGTGATGTTTTCGAATTCACAATTTTCAATATACAGTTCTCCACCCTCTTTAGTACCAATTGCACCTGCGGTAATATTGGCTTTTAAATTAATGAATTTAGAATTTTTTATTGAAGCTTTAAAAGTTTTACCATATATTGCCGGTGCATAAGATGCAGTAATATTGGTGAAAGTAGTGTTTTCCATATAAACTTCAGCATTTGAAAGGTAAATTTGAGAACTTTTAGCGAAATTTTTTGAGGTTATGTATGAATTGTAAAGTTTCACTTCACCACCAGAAACAAGAAGGGATGATCCATCACCAGCATAATTATCAATAAATCTGGTATTATTACAAATAAGGGTTGTGCCTGGCCTAATTCCTATAGCTCCTCCTTGTTCGTTTGCATAATTGTTGATGAAAGTAACATTATTTAATGTTAGTGTTCCATCAGCACGCATTCCTCCACACATTCCATAATTACCGTTGATTAAAATCAAATCATTTAATGTTAATTTCCAGTAATAGAGAATAGTCTTGATTGGTTTTTTCCGTCAATTGTACGTCCATTACCGTTAAGAACAAAATTATCCTTCCCAATAACAATTCCGCTGCTGTCATCGGTTTCGTTGTTGAATTTGTAGTCATGAGTCAAATCCACAACATCCTTTACAGCTATTTCATCAGTCAGGTTGGTGAATGAATCATCACTTGCTGTGTAGATGTCATTCTGAGCGGTTTCAAGAATATCTGCACTGTCATCAGTTGTGATATCCTCCTGAACCGTTTGTAATATTTCTTTGCTGTCATCGCCCATTGCATCGTCAGTAATGCTTTCCGCTGCGCAGACCGCCCCCACCGACATTATCAAAATAAGCATGACAATCAAAATTTTTAAAACCTTCATAATCATCACAATTAAAATATATGTAAAAAGTTTATATATAAGCGTGCTTATTTAATTTTGAGAAGATTTGATGATAATTATTCGAATTGTTTGGAAAAAAGTGAATGAACGAATAAATTGTTAAAAAAATAAGGGAAAAGTAGATAATAAATTATCTACTTGACTTTTAAAGTTGTTTTAATGGTGTCTTTTTTGTAGGTCACTTTGACAGTGTATTTTTTACCTTTTTTGAGCTTTTTGATGATTTTTTTGTTTAATGTTTTTTGTGCAACACCTTTTTTGTTGGTTTTGACCTTGTAGGTTTTGCCGTTGAATTTGAATGTTATCTTTTTGCCTTTGACTTTTTTGCCGTTGATTTTGAGGGTTGCTTTTAAGGTAAATTTCTTGGCTGTCTTTTTGACAGTGACCTTTTTATTGTATGTGGTTGTCATGGTGTACTTTTTAGGAACATCAGTTATTTTGATTTTGGCGATTCCGTTTTTGTCGGTTTTGACAGTTGTGGATTTTCCGTTGATTGTGAATTTGACGCTAACTCCGGAAGCAGCCACTTTACCGTCTTGTGAGACTATTTTTACGGAGAAGTATTTTCCTCCGTCATAGTCCACTTTGATGTTTTTGTTTTGTGTGATTTTGCATGTGTTCGCATTAAGATTTACGGTTACCTTGTTACTGCAGGTCTGGCCGTTGCATTCGGTTGTCACTTCATAATTGCCCGGAACATCAGTTATCCTGACTTTAGCGATTCCGTCATCATCGCTGAAAGCGGTTGTTGTTTTGCCGTTGATTGTGAAGTTGACAGCGGCACCCACAACGGCGTGGCCGTCGCCAGTCACTACATTGACGCTGAAGTAGGACTCCCCTCCGTAGTCAACTGAAATGTCACGATTGTTGATGATTGCGCTTGTGTCATTGACTGTAAAGACCTTCAGGCAGGCAATACATTCATCTTTATACATGTCGTTCCATTTGCCTCCGTAATATAGGAAGGAGAGATTTTCGGAGAGATTTTCACCATAATGCGTTCTGGTATATTCCAAATTCACAACAGGCACTGCGTTTGAAGTAATGACTGCCTTGAACACATCCCCTTTTTTAACTGAAACATATTCGTTCAGCTTGATGGTATGGAATCCGTAAAATGGGGACACTCCATTCTGGATCAATTTCAACTCTTCGTTTACATATATCTCCACAGTGTAATTTACACCGCTTTGATTGAAGTAGGTTCCCACACCTGCAATCAAATCATCAGCAGCTGCTTCAAACTGATTGGCATAAATCATGGTGCCATTGACTCCATATTGCTCAGTGTAATCTACAAACTGGCCTGACCATGAGAAGTCGTGTTGGTAATTCTTGGTGTAGGCCACATCATTTTCAAGTATTACTGCAGCGGCATGACTGAAAACATTCGAATCTCCTAAAAATGACTTGTCATAATATGAAATGTAAAAGAACCCTTCTTCACCCCAACCGGTTCCCCAGCTGTTCTTGACTATCCATGCCCCATCGCCATCCGGCTTAATGAGGAAATTGTCTGCAGAAAAATCATCATCCCATCCGACTACTGAGATTTCATGGTTTGAAGTTAAGCTTTCATTGACATAATTTGCGAAAGTTTTAGGATTGTAGTATGGCTTATATGGATTCACATGATAACCTGCAACCAATGCACCGTATTTAAGGATTGCCTCTTTCATTTTGGAAGTTCCTGGCTCATCATTAGGAACTGGCTCATCATTAGGAATCAAAATCGCATCCTGAACGTGGATGATATCAGAACTCGGCAGGAACTGTGAAAGCTTTCCGACCTCATCATAAGGGTCATTCTCTTCAAAAACAGGGCCGAACCAGTCCACAACATATGAAATGGACATTACATTATTTCCTCCTTCCTCGGCTACTTTAAAGCCATAATGAGAATATTTCAACATGGTATGAATCAGGTTTGATTCTGAAAGGTTAAGGCTCACCCCATATTTCTTCAACATTGCGGATTCCACTACATTCATCATGGCGAATGTCCAGCAGGCACCCAAATGTCCCTGATGCTTGACTGGAGTTACCCATCCCCAATCTCGTAAATCGAAGCGGGATGGAAGAGTTTCAACGTTTATGGTATTGTCAAGGGATATCCACTCTGCGCAACGGAATCGATGAATGTCTGATATGAGTAGGTCTGATTGGTGATTACGCTGTCATCGCTGTAATCATTGCCCTCCAGATTAACGTTATCCCTATCAAAATCGGTGTATATCGCATTGGTGTTGTTGGCGAATGTGCAGTTAGTGATGTCATACTTCGAATCGCAGGCATACACTGCATCTCCAAGATATGCGGAGTTGTTTATGAAACTGGAATTGGCCAGTCCCATGGTGCCTATGTCACAGTATACTGCACCGCCATAGGCTGTATAATCCTCACATAGGGATGCCGCATTGGAATTGAATGTGCAATTGTAGATGCTGCTTTCGGTGAATGAAAGATAAACTGCCCCTCCATTATAGGATGCCCTGCAGTTTGTGAAATCTGAATTGTTCATGAACAGTTTA
>CADBHR010000195.1 GCA_902794475.1 uncultured Methanobrevibacter sp.
ATCGTTGACGTTAAGGTCTTGGATGTTGATACCAAAAGGAACAGGATTAATCTTTCGATGATACTCTAAATCTCCAATTTAATTTCATCAAATGTTAAGTAAGGAATTTTGCTATTCTTTACACCAACTTCAAATTTAATAAATCCCTCTTCTTCTAATCTTTTAACTTTAGGCTGTACATTACTTACATCTTTATTAATCTTATTTGCCAAATCACGGATGCTTCTAGGCTTTTCATGTTTAATGGTATTTAAAATAATCAAATCCAAATCTGATAAGGATAATTTATTTGTTACCAAACTTTCAGTTAATTCTATTTCTTCATCCAAGTTATCCCTATAATATCTCCAATTTTCTAAATCAACATACATTTTCATATTGTTTGTTCTTTCAAACAGTTTTTCTAGTTCTGAAATGGAGTTATATGTTTCTTCCATTTCTCGAATAAATTCATGCCCTGTTTGCTTTTTGACTAAAGTTATAATCACTTTAACATCTCCATTAACTCCTCAACATCAAAACTATTTGATGCATTTAAGTAATATGATAATTGTCAATCAGGATGTTATCCGGCATGATAACGATTGACCAGCCATTAGGTGTCTTTGCCGTGTAAATCAATTTGTCACCTATCATATGTTTATTCTGAATTTTTCTTGTCATGTCATATTATATTTTTTATAATATTTATATATTTGTTGGTTTTAAACCAACACAATTATATATGTATAAGTAATTATTATAATACTAAGTAAATTTTATCGGATTATGTAAATTTGCAAAAATCTTAATAGTACTTAGACATAAAATAAATATATTAACATTTATTTTTAGAAGGGATTTTTAAATGACACCAAAGATAATGATTATTCTTGGAAGCGGATCAGATATTTCCATTGCAAATAAAGCAATGGACATACTGGACAAATTAGAAATACCATACAGTTTAAAAATAGCATCAGCCCACAGGACACCGAACCTTCTTCGTGAAATCGTAACTCAAGGTACTGATGCTGGAATAGAAGTTTTTATTGGAATTGCAGGTTTAGCAGCACATTTGCCAGGTGCAATTGCGGCATATACGTATAGGCCTGTCATTGGAGTTCCGGTTGATGTTAAAACCGGCGGTATTGATGCTTTACAGTCAATTATTCAAATGCCTTATCCATCCCCTATCGCCACAGTTGGAATTGACAGAGGAGATAACGCGGCAATACTGGCCGCACAATTCATTGGCCTTCATGATGATGAAATTCATCAAAAGGTCATAAAATTAAGAAAAAATTATGCTCAAAAGGTCATTGAAAGTAATGAAAACCTTGTTCAGCCGATTAACAGGCCATTCATAAGAAATGACTTCATAAAAGTCAAAGATCTTGAAATAAATAAGATAAAAGCCGATGAAAAAAATGGAGGATGCAAAAACAAGGATGCTGAAGTGGCAATTATCGTTGGAAGGCAAGCAGATGTGTTGACCGCCAAAAAAATTACTAAACTTCTCGATAGACTCAAAATTACATATGACATGAAAGTAGTCTGTCCAATCAGATCACACAAAAAATTCATCGATTATGTCAAATCCATGAAAAACGCCAAAATCTTCATTGGGGTCAGTTCCAACTCCTCACAGGTTACAGGAGGTATTGTCGGCATTACAGCAAGACCTGTGATTGCAGTTCCATGTACCAATGAAAACGGCGATGACTACATGCTTACAGCTGTCAGCATGCCGCCAGGAGTTCCCGTTGCAACTGTCGGTATAAATAACGGTAAGAATGCCGCAATATTGGCGGGCGAAATATTTTCAATCAGAAATCCGATAAGCTTATAGTGATAATATGAACCTTACAGACGAAAACATTATAGAAATTACAGATGAGCTTTCAACTGAATATGAAATCTCTAAAGTATTAAGAGAATATCCTAAGGACACCGTTTTTGTTAAAAACGTGAAAGGATATGACATGCCGGTTGTAACCGGAATCTGCAATACACGTGACAAGATTGCTAAATCAATCAACTGTGAAGTGTCAGAGATTACCGAAAAAATCATTGATGCGATGGAAAACCCTCTTGAAGTTACCAAATTCACCGATTTTTCAGATTATGATAATTTAGATGTTGATTTAGGAAAAATTCCTATTTTAACCCATTATAAAAGAGACGGCGGAGCATACATTACTGCCGGTGTCGTGTTTGCACGTGACCCTAAAACAGGCATCCAGAACGCTTCAATCCACAGAATGATGGTGCTTGACGATAAAAGACTGGTCATCAGAATCGTGCCAAGAAACCTTTACACCTACTTCCAAAATGCCCAAAAGGCCGGCGAAGACTTGCAAATCGCAATAGCTATTGGAATGGACCCTGCAATACTTCTTGCAAGTACCACTTCAATACCTATCGACTACAACGAGATGGAAGTTGCAAATGCATTCAAGGATGGCGAGCTTGAACTTATTAAATGCGGAGACCTGGAAGTTCCGCAGGCTGACATCATACTTGAAGGTAAGATTTCAGTGACTGAAACCGTTGCTGAAGGCCCATTCGTTGATTTGACTGACACTTACGACATCATCCGTGACCAGCCAATCATTAACTTGGAAAAAATGCACATCAAAAAGGACAATCCTTGCTATCATGCAATAGTTCCTGCAGGATTTGAGCACAAGTTACTGCAAGGTCTCCCACAGGAGCCAAGGATTTACAAGGCAGTTAAAAATGCTGTTCCTACAGTTGAAAATGTCGTTCTGACTGAAGGAGGCTGCTGCTGGCTTCATGCGGTTGTATCAATCAACAAGCAGACCGAAGGTGACGGTAAGAACGCAATCATGGCAGCATTGTCTGCACACCCTTCACTAAAACACTGCGTTGCTGTGGATACCGATGTCAACATATTTGATGCCGAAGATGTCGAATATGCAATAGCTACACGTGTAAAAGGTGACCGTGACATCATGATTGTTCCAAATGTCCGTGGATCATCATTAGACCCTGTAGCTGAAAGTGACGGTACAACCACTAAAATCGGAGTTGATGCAACCAAGTCACTTAAAACATTGGAAAAATTCGAAAGAGTTAGTTTTGGCGAATAAACTAACTTCTTAATTTACTTTTTTAAAAATTTAATACCAAAATAAATAACTTTGTTTAAAACTTTTTTTACTAACTTTAAATTAAAAATAAGTATTTTAATAAGGGTAGGGTTAAAATTAAACCCTAAACAATTATTAAAATTGGATAAATCATGGTATCCAATCAACACTATGATTAATTATTAAGTGTTAATAATATTTAAAACTTTACAAAAAATCCAATTGTAATACTTTATATAATAAAAGTAATACATAATAAACTTTGGAACTTATAAAAATTCTCATGAAATTGGGAGAAAATAAGTCATGGTAAAAATCAACACTATACAATCATGCCTCCCAAAGGAGGTGAAGTGATGGTGGAAATGCTTGTTGACTGCATTATCTTTTTAGCAGTAACATATATTTCTAGTAAAATCTAGTTAGAAATATAAAAAAGCATTTTCTGATTAAAATTTGAAACAGATCAAAATGAGAGGTTATAGTTTTCAAGTTGAGTTTTCTAAAAAAGAAGCGTTGAAGCGGAATTTTAATTTGTGACATGCTTTTGTGAAATGGATATGATAATCAGAGTGGATTACCATCCACCAACCATCACTCTAAATATTTCCCAAATACACATTCTTAATGCCCTTATCATGGGCAATATCACGAGCCTTAAACAGAATTTCGGGCCTTGTCGGTGAAATGTCATTCATCTTATAGTATGGAAATGCCCTTGAGAA
>CADBHR010000196.1 GCA_902794475.1 uncultured Methanobrevibacter sp.
TCTAGCCTTTAACAGTGAAAACGAATTAATCTCAGAAAAGTTATTTCCGGAAGATGAAATACTTAACAGATTGGCCGATATCGATGATAAAAAAATCGTGCCCGAAGAAATGGAAATAATCGATGAAGTCTCAAAGGACTGCGATGAAATCATAATCGAATCCAATAAAAGAAAGTCCGATTACGACAATGAAAAAGTCGTCATCAAAAATCCGAATCCCGCCGGAGAATATCTAAGAAGCAATTATGAGGAATTCGGATTGAACGATGAGGAAATAACCGAAATCTACAGAAATCTGGCGATTTACAAAATCAAGAAGGAATCCGCCTCTGAAGACAAGCACCTGATTCAGGCAATCAATACCATCGATGAGATTGATGAAAGCATTTCCAAACAGATTGAAAGAATCCGTGAATGGTATGCATTGTATTTCCCTGAAATGGACGTTATTAAAAACAATGAAACATACATCAAGCTGATTTCCCAAAACAAAACCAAGGAAGAAATCATCAATGCCAAACCTGAAGCATTTCCAGGCGACATAATCGATCTGGAAGAGGACATCAATCCAAAAGACATAGAAATAATGAACAACTATGCAAATTCAATCTATGAAATGCAGCAGACAAGAAAAAACCTTGAGGAATATGTTGACTTTAAAATGCAGGACATTGCACCTAACTTGAGATTGTTGGTAGGATCATCCCTCGCAGCCAAACTGATTTCACATGCAGGAGGGCTTAAGAGGCTTGCAGTCTATCCGTCAAGTACAGTCCAGATAATGGGTGCCGAAAAGGCATTGTTCAGGCACCTGAAAAGTGGAGATCGCCCACCGAAATACGGTTTGATATACCAGCACCCGCAGGTTCGCGGAGCAAAATGGTGGAATCGAGGAAAAATTGCCAGAATGCTTGCAGGAATGATATCCCATGCCGCAAGACGGGACGTATTTACCAAGACATTCGATGAAAATGCCTTTGATGAATTTATCAAGAAGGCTGAAGAAATTGAAAAGAACAATCCTTTTCCAACCAAGACCACCAAAAAACGAAAGGAAGAAAGGTCAAAGGGCAAAAACAAGAAAAGAAAAGGTAAAAAGAAAAGGAGAAGGAGGTAAAACATGAAAGTTTATTTCAAGGATGGAAATGTTGCAACCAAAAATTTGACTCCTGGAATCTCAGTCTATGGAGAAGAGTTAATCCAGGAAGATGAGGAATATAGAATCTGGAATCCCAGACGTTCAAAATTAGCAGCGGCACTTTTAAACGGATTGGAAAATTTAAAGCTTGATGATACCTCAAAAGTCCTGTACCTTGGCGCTTCAACAGGAACGACCGTTTCACACATTTCAGACATTGCAACCAACGGAAGGATTTATGCCGTTGAATTTTCACCGACTACCGCAAAGAAACTGGTTCAGCTTTCACGCCAGAGACCCAACATTGCTCCGATTTTAGGTGATGCAACAAAACCGAAAGGATACCTCAACATTGTTGAAAAGACAGATCTTGTATACTGCGATGTTGCCCAGCCTACACAGACAGAACTTTTCATGAGAAATATGAATCTATTCTGCAGAGATGATGGAGCCGGCCTTTTGATGATTAAGGCCAGGAGCATCGATGTTGTTCAAAAGCCTAAAAAGGTATTCAAGGAGCAGGAAAAGAAATTGAAAGAGAAAGGCTTTAAAATCATTGAAAAAGTGAAGCTGGAACCTTACGAAAAGGATCATATTGCATTACTCGTGGAAAAAAATTTCTAAAAAAAACATGGCGATTACACCTGTAAACGAATGAAAAGATAACTCTCAAAAATTTTATCCCTTCAAAGTTTTTTTTAAAAATAATAAAAGCTTACTTAATTTCATATATTTCAATTAAACAAATATAAATTATATATATGATTTTTTATACACCTTAGAGGGATTTTTATTAGGCACAAAGTCATATTCACTACGATTATTTTATTTGCTTTAATCAGTTTATCTTGCTTGAACCACCCCATCCTATAGAGGATGGGGATTCCTGAATTATTTTCACTTAATAATGGTTAATTTAAGTATTTTTTCAGGCTATCTCCGTTGAACCAGCGGTTTAGAATATTAATTGCTGCGTTTGTGTCCCTATCAAGT
>CADBHR010000197.1 GCA_902794475.1 uncultured Methanobrevibacter sp.
GGTATGGGAAACAAGATTACAAAAGAGGCATCAAAGATGACCGAAGACAAGCTTGAGTCATATAAGATAATGATGTCCTCAATGACAGAAGAGGAAATGCTGAATCCGAAAATCATAAAGCAGTCAAGAATTCAAAGGATTGCCCGTGGATCCGGTCATCAGGAAAGCGATGTCAAGGAACTGCTGAAGTATTATAACAACACCAAAAAGACAATGAAAGGAATTGGAAAACGTGGAGGACGCCTAAGAGGCGGAGCCATGAACCGTATGATGGGCCAATTCATGCAGAGATAATATGAAATTAGCTGAAGATATTCTAAACAGGACAGAAGGAAAGATCTGCAAGCATTGTCTTGGACGCAAGCTATCCAAAACTATAGAGGGCACTAACAATATAGAACGTGCCGACAAGGTATGTGAGGAGCTGGGCATTGACTTGGATGGTGTCGACTGCGTGATTTGCAATAACATTTTTGATAAGCTTGATGATGATTTATATGATAAAATCGATGCCAAAATCAACCAGCTGGGCATCGAATTCAATACCTTTTTAGTAGGCTCACAGATTCCAAAAGATATCCAAAAGCATGACGAGGAAATGTTTGAGGAATTTGATTTAGGTGTTGAAACCATCAAAAAGGAAGTCAACCGACTCATAGGCCTTGGAATTTGGGAAAGGTATGACAAGGAAGCCGAATTTGAAAGGCAGGACATCGTTTTTAACATTGATTTGAGAAACGAACCTAAAGTGAGAATCCAAATCAATCCGTTGTATATTGAAGGAAAATACAACAAGTATAAGCGCGGAATCCCTCAAACCAAATGGCCATGCACCAAATGTAAGGGCAGAGGATGTGAAGAGTGCAATGGAACAGGCAAGCAATATCCTGAATCCGTGGAGGAGCTGATTTCCGAGCATTTCTTAAAGTTAACCAAAGGAAGGGAAGCCAAATTTCATGGAGCCGGTCGTGAAGACATCGATGTATTGATGCTTGGGTCTGGAAGGCCATTCGTTTTGGAGATAAAGGAGCCAAGAATCAGAAATTTGGACTTGGCAAAATTAGAGGATGAAATCAATAAGATTAATGAAGGCAAGACTGCCTATCATGGATTGAAGTTATGTGAGAGAGGCCGTAAGGCTGAAATAAAACAATCCTCGCCTGATACCTATAAGGTTTATGAGGCAATAGTCGAGTGCGATGAGGCATTCGATGCAGATAAATTGGAAGAGCTGACAAAATTAAATGAGATTCACCAGCAAACCCCTTTAAGGGTTTTAAGAAGGCGGACTGATATGGTGCGCATAAAGCATGTTTTGGATTTGCAATATGAAATAATTGATGAAAAGACATTTAAAATGCGCATTAAAACAGAGGGCGGTCTTTACATTAAGGAATTAATTTCTGGTGATGAAGGAAGAAGCCAACCTAATGTAAGTGAAATATTGGGTGTTGGAGCAATTTGTGAACAATTGGATGTAGTTGAAGTAAGCGAGAAATGATAATATGGCAGATGAATTTACACATTTGACAGACAGTGGAGTGCATATGGTTGAAGTCGGGGCAAAACCTGATCAAAAAAGAAGGGCAATAGCCAGTGGAAGCATATTCCTGGATAAGAATACTATCAATCTGATTCAAAATGAGGAAATCAAAAAGGGAAATGTGCTTACAACCGCTCAAATCGCAGGGATTCAGGCTGTAAAAGGCACATCTTCAATAATACCGCTTTGCCATCCGTTAGCCTTGACAGGCATAGAGCTTGATTTTGAAGTTAAAGATGATGAAATCATTGCAACATGTGCGGTTAACACATTGGGCAAAACTGGTGTTGAAATGGAAGCAATCACTGGTGTCAGTGTTGCACTTTTAACCGTATGGGACATGGTAAAGGCTGTTGAAAAGGATGAGGATGGACAATATCCGGATACTAGAATAAGTGACATTAAGGTCATCAAGAAGGAAAAAATTTAAACTTTATATATGATGAAAAAAATAAATATATTAAGTTATTTTTATCAATTAATTTAATGGAGAATTATTATGGCAAAAAAAGATAATAAGATTTCAATGCCTCAAACCGGTGCAGGTTTGGTAA
>CADBHR010000198.1 GCA_902794475.1 uncultured Methanobrevibacter sp.
TTGTAAAGACTGTGGAAATTCCTTTAAGGGACTTGGAAAAAAAGTAGTTTGTCCGTCCTGTCAAAGTGACAATGTAGAACTTGCAGAGTAAATTTATTTACTCTCTTTTATTTTTTTTAGTGATAGCATGAATATTGATTTTAAAGATGATGAAATACTATTTCTCGAAGGCGAAACCGGAATGGTTGGTGTTGTCAAGGTATCTTATGAAAACAAAATGCTGTTCATTGCAACACAGGACAATGAAGAGATAGTCCAATTTTTAGAATCAGACGATATAATTGCGGTGTCAAACTTCAAAAAAGATAAAAGGGCTATTCGTTCACAGGCTTATCTCAGCCGAGAGGAATCTTCACCACTGGTAATCCTAAACAAGGATCATCCATCAACTAAACGTTTGGAAACAGTAATATCAATAGGGGATGAAGTAAACCTTAACTGCAACATCACTCCCGGAACACATCCTGAACAGAATGTATTATGTTCATGCGATAGCCTATCCGGACTTGAAATAATTAAAACCCCTACAGGCGTGAAATTAAATAAAGACTTTGAGAATTACACTATTGAAGAATTTTAGGTTGAAATATGATTTTTATTGATTCATTTTACATGTTTTTAGGTCAACTGGTAGTTTTTATAGCTATTCTGATTGTCATATTATTTATTGTGGTGTTGATTTTAGGGTATCTGATAGCCCGTAAACAAGACAATTGCCAGCTTCTTAAAATTGGATGATCATCTGATTGACAACATTGCAATAAAAGTGCGCGATGACCTCAACAGGGAACGATTCAGACATATTCCTGCTGAAAAGACATTAATCTTTTTACCTCACTGTCTCAGGCACAAGGACTGCCCTGCACCGCTTCAAAAGGAAGGCTTGAACTGCAGCGAATGTGGATTATGTTCAATCGGAGCAATCAAGAAAAAATCCGAACCGATGGGTTACAAATTATATATTGTTCCGGGATCAAGCTTCGTTAAAAAAATAGTCATGGAAAATAAGTTTGAGGCAGTTCTCGGTGTGGCATGCCATGAGGATTTGAATCAAATGATGATGTTATTGTCCGATTTCTGTCCGCAGGGCGTTCTGCTTGAAAAGACAGGATGCTTTGAGACAAAAGTAAATGTTAAAAAAGTATTTGAAAAGATAGATTCCAAATACTCTAATCAAAATAAGCCATAAATTCTCTAGATTCTGGAGTTTCGCTAAACTCCTTTATGAATTCATTTAAATCCTTAATGAACTCCTCTTTTCTCTTGTCCAAATCTTTAATTTGGGAATAATCTTTTTTTACGGATATTGTCATTGCAATATCATCGGTTTCAAGAGCGATTTCAGGATAAAGTGAATCTATGAAATCATCCATAATTATCCTCTACCGAGTTCCTGGTGAGCTCTTGCAAGATGTCCAGCAGCCAATGCTCCTACAAGTGACAGTTCACCAGCCAAAACAGTGGATGCAACAATTTCTGCAAATTCACGGGCATGACCTGAACCTGCAACGCCTAGGATTTCCAATCCTTCATGGGCAACTTCCAAACTGGTTCCGCCACCAACAGTAGCAACAGGCAAGTCAGGCAAGTTTACTGAGAAATATAAATCGCCATTTCTGTTTTCGGCTGTTGTTATACCTAAAGATCCTTCAGCAACATGTGCAGGATCCTGACCGGTTGCTAAAAATATTGCTGCAACCATATTAGCATAATGAGCATTGAATGCCATGGACCCGCTTGCAGCCGAACCAATTAGATTTTTAGCAGTGTTAACTTCAACAATTGCCTCGGATGTTGTTTTCAGTTTTTTAGCTACAATATCCTTTGGTATCAATATATCTGCTATAACGCTTTTTCCCCTTCCTTCAACAATGTTTATAGCAGCAGGCTTCTTATCAACACAGACGTTACCGCTCAGTGCAATATGGAGCGCACTGGTCTCTTCGGCCAATTTATCTAATATTTTTTCAGAAGCTATTGTCACCATGTTCATTCCCATACTGTCTCCGGTTGAGAAAACAAATCTTGGATACACATAGCTTCCGACGATTAAGATAGGGTCAATTTTAATCAGTTTACCATGAGAAGTTGTACTTTCAGCAATTTGCTTTAACTCATCGAAATTATCAATAAACCATTGTTTGATTTTTAAAGCATCACCAACACCATCACATTTGATTGCTGGTGCACGAGTCATGATATCTGACACCACTCTCGCATTAACACCGCCTGAAGCAGTAATTGTTGATGCTCCTCTGTTGATTGATGCAACCAATGCGCCTTCAGATGTTGCGAGCGGAACAAAGACTTCCCTTTGACAATATTCTCCATTGATTTTCATTGGCCCTGCAATTCCCATAGGCAACTGCAATACGCCGATTGAGTTTTCAATGTTACGGGCGGATGCCCTTTCCATGTCCAAAGTATAGTTTGCAATATTGGATAATTCCAAATCATACTTCTGTTCGAGAAACTCCCTTCTGATGTCAGTTGCTTCCTTTGCTGAAACCTCTTTATCAACCTGATAAAGCTTCATTTCGCCGCTTAATAATTTATCAATAATTTCCTGATTTGACATCTACATTACCTTTTTAAGTAAATCTACAATTTCAGATGGTTTTTTAGCTACTTCAACACCAGC
>CADBHR010000199.1 GCA_902794475.1 uncultured Methanobrevibacter sp.
TGAAGAAATCACGTTGGATGAGAAAATCGAAATGATTAAAAGGCATGCGGAGCTGCTTAGCGAAATCAGACCTGAAAAGGTTGCAATGCACAAGATGAGAACCCATACTGCATATTATCTTAAGGGACAGTGGAGAAGTTCTGAGATAAAACCAAGAATATTTAAAATGAATACAAAAGAAGAACTGTTCGATTTGCTTGAAGAGTATATTGAACTAATAAGTTGATTTTAATCCCCTGTTTCAGACACAGATTCGATGTCTGTTACCTCCAATTTCATAATTACTGGCCTCAAACCATCATTACATGAAACAATTGCAACACCCGGAGTTTTAATCCAATCATTATAATACCAGACATCATCAACCCCATGAGCCAGGGCAAATACATATTGGTATATTGCCTTCCATGCCTCATCACAGAAATTATCCGGCTTTGCATAATCCGCATAGTAAACTTGACCTTCAGACATTAAAGGACAGGATGATAATCCTTCAACACCATATTCCTTTGCAAGGTCTTCTTGAAAAGTTGTTTTCAGAATGGTAATCTTAACTTTTTTCATAATATCATTTTTGAATTTAATCAATCTTTAATTTTTTCATTTCCAAACTTGCCGAAGAGTTCCAAATCACCCTCAGAAATCGTATCAACCTCAAGCAAATCCATGCCTGTGATTTCAATCACTTCACATGCCAAGCCAACATATGTGTCTGGACTTCTTGTGATACTCATCAAAAATCCACATGTAGACATGATATTTCTCAAGCAAATCCAAAATCAGCTCCCTGTCATTAGCAGTCAATTCCTTTTCAATGTATCCGTCAATTCTATCCTCTTGAAAGTTAATGATTAGTCGAGGATTTGGAAGTTCATAAGGATATGTTCGGTAATGGCCAAATTCAATAGCTTTGATATTCAATTTGTCCTCCAAATAAATTCCATCCTTTCTGATGTCAAAATAAAGTGGAGTAACAAGCTGCCTCTGATAATTGAGGTGCAATACATCAAAATCAAATAACTCCTTCAATATTTCCCCAAAGTCAGACCATCCCCTCGGGAAATTGTTCTTGAAGCTGTATTCCTCAAAATTGTCAGTCGAATAGATTATAACATTGCAGGAGTAAATCAACTCTATCTTTTCGAAATAGGTGAAATCCTCCGATACAAAGCCATCGAACAGATTCAAATCATTGAAATCACACAGGAACTTATCCTTTTGGGCATCAGTAAAATTATGAATCCTGCTGGTCATGTTTTTTCTCAAATCGACCAGTATATCAATCCATGAGTCATCACAAAGAGAATTTTCGCTCAAAAACTTATCTCCGCTTCCCCGCTCTGATATCTTATAATATGCATTGTTGTTAACCAAATCAATGGTAAAACACTCATAGTGGCGGTTAAGCCTTTTAAAATTAAACCTTTGTGTAATCTCGATTTTTTCAATCATTAATTATTCTATCTAATGCCATCATAATAAATCTAACTAAAATTTGAAAACATTTATAAGTAATTATAAATTAATTATTTAACTAAGTGATAACATGATTAGAAGATGCCCACAATGCGGTACTGCTGCAGACGATAAATACGGTTTTTGCTATAAGTGCGGATATGAATTTCCAAAAATAGAAGTGGATCCCGATACCTGTCAATCATGCGGATTCCACAATCCTCCAGAAGCCGATTATTGTGTCAAATGCGGTGCACCATTAGTCTTTAAGCAACAATTTGAAAAAACAAGCACCACTAACCTTGGTCCGATTGTTATTCAAAAAGAGGTTGTGCAGAGACCTCCAGAACAAAGGCAAAACAGGACAAGCAGATGGCTAATACTGTTCGGTTACATTTTCTCAATTTTAGGAGGAGTTATTGGATTGATTATTGCAATCTATCTGTCAACCAGAAAGGACCCTGTTGCTCGAAAGCACGGGCATATCCAATTGGCAATATTCATATTCTACATTGCATTGATACTTATCCTTTATGCAACCGGAAACATCCCTGCAGATGCCATAGCACAATACAAGCAAATCCTATCTGGGAATTTTACCCGCATTTAAGTGCAGATACATCAGTATGGCACCGGCACCATCCTCATAATATCCTGGAACAACCCTATCGATTTTAAAGTTGAATGTCTTGTAAAACTCTACCGCACCAGTGTTGTTTTCATTGACTTCAAGATATATCGTATCAAGATTCAGAAGGGACAATACTGATATTGCCCTTAAAAGAAGTTTTGTTCCGGCTTTAAGGCGACGGTAATTCTTATCTACTGCAATAGAAATTATATGGCCGTAATTTTCATATTTAATCCAAAAAAGAACATATCCAATGACATATCCATCCTCTTCGGCAACCAGAAAACCGACACCCATCTCATAGAGCTGCTGAAACATCTTGATGCCATAAGACTGGTTGAAGGACATGCTTTCTATTTCATAAACTCTTTTTAAATCATTCGGCTCAAATTTCCTTACAAGCATAGCAAATTAAAATTTAAAAATCAATGTATTTAATAGTTTTGATGACCAAATATTAAATTGAGGATTTAAAATGTGGGATGATTTTGCCGAGTA
>CADBHR010000200.1 GCA_902794475.1 uncultured Methanobrevibacter sp.
TTATCGCATGGGCTATGATTGGCAAATACGGAAATGATGCTGAAATAAGAGCTACTGTAACAAAAGACGGTGTGAATTTAACCGAAGGATCCATATCTGCTGTAATCAACAATAAAACATACAGTGCTGATGTCGTTAATGGATTTGCAGCAATCAAAATCCCTAACTTGGATGCGGGGGATTATGATGGTGTCAAAGTAACATTTAACGGAAACGGCAAATACACAAACAGCTTTGATACTGTTAATTTGCATGTTTTAAAACTGAACACAACAGTAACTGCTGCTGCAAAGACATATGTCATCAATTACGGTGGAAAATATTCTGTAACCATTAAGGATGAAAACGGCAAAGTCCTTGCTGGCAAAACTGTTACATTAACTATAAACGGCAAGGAGTATAAGGCAACAAGCGATGCCAACGGTGTTGCAACATTCAGCCTAACAAAATCAATGCTCAAATCCTCAGGCGTTAAAACAGTAATCGTTAAATTTGCAGGAGATAACAATTATGTTGGATCAAATGCAACCGCTAAAATAACTGTTAATAAAGAAACTGTTAAGATCCTCAAGGCCAAAAAGACCTACAAGTTCAAAAAGTCCAAAAAGACCAAAAACATCAAGGTCACCTTGAAAAACAGCAAAAACAATGCCATGAAAAAGGTTAAGGTCACTCTTAAATTGTCCGGTAAGAAAATCAAAGGCAAAAAGACAATCACTGCCAAAACCAACAAGAAAGGAGTAGTCACCTTCAAGCTTGGCAAGAAACTCACCAAGAAAACAAAGGTAAAATACACAATAACCTACAAGGGCAATGCATACTACAAAAAAGTAACCAAAAAAGGAAAAATTACAGTTAAGTAGATTTTACCAATCTACTTATTTTTTCTATTTTTTTTAAGACAATGCCCATATTCACCAGTTCAATTCAATTATCAAACAGGTTCTAGATAATATACTCAAATAATTAACCTTTCCTGCATTTTAAATTATCATTTTTTTTTAAACTTCTTAAAGAGTAATGCAGTAAAAATCAATGTTGCGATAATCGCTATTACATTGACAATCATTGAAGGAATCCTCAATCCCTCCGGTGCCTGCAGAATATATCCTATGGAAATCAGGACACCGAGTGGCTTTTGAATAAGTGTTAGATTAAATTTATTCGATATCCTCCGGTGATAAATACTTTTATTAACAATTAGATTTAAAAAGTAGTATGGAAGGGAGATATGTTTTTTGTAAATATTAATTTGTAGAGTTGTTTAAATGAATCATGATTTGATTATCGCAAGATATGGAGAAATAGGACTCAAAAGTCCAAAGATAAGGTCACGCTTTGAAAAAAAATTGGTTAAAAACATTAAGGCCACATTCGAATGTGAAGTTGACAGAAACCAGGGAAGGATATACATTTTCCCAAAAGACTTTGAAGAGGGAATCGAAAAGCTCAACAGAGTATTTGGAGTCGTCTCATACTCTCCGGCCACTTCAACAAAGACAACCTTAGAAGACATTGATGAAACATTGGGCAAATATGCTGAAGAGCTTATAGCGGAAAATATTCTCGATGAGAACACAAAATTCGCAATCAAATGCCGCCGTGTCGGAAAGCATGACTTCACCTCACAGGAAATGGCTGCCCACTGCGGAGGGGTTGTAAGGGATAGGATTCTTGCACCCGTTGATTTGACAAATCCTGATTTGACAATATTCGTAGAAGTAAGAGACGATGACACCTACATTTTCCATGAAAAGATCAGAGGTCCCGGCGGACTCCCATTGGGAACACAGGGGAAAGTTGTTGTTCTGCTTTCAAGCGGTATAGACTCACCTGTAGCCGCATACTTGATGATGAAAAGGGGATGTGAGGTCATAGCGCTTCACTGCAACAACGATCCGTTTTCAGGCCCTAAAGTCACTGAAAACTTCAACCTCCTGGTTGACCAGCTCAACATTTATGCCAAAGGCACTCCAATCAAAAGGAGAGTCATTGACTATGG
>CADBHR010000201.1 GCA_902794475.1 uncultured Methanobrevibacter sp.
GATTGCTGTCGACAGATATGGAAAAATCCTTCAATATCTGCCTTTTCTTATTATATGAAAAAGAAATGTTATTTGCCTTAAGCTCCATCGTTAGCCCCCCTTGAAATTGAAACATCTAATCATTATTCCATCATGGTCAACCAGTTCAGGCTTATTATCATTACACTTATCCAAACGGATTGGACAATTTTCCCAATAAGGACATCCCGGAAGGTCTTCCAATGGCTGAACACCTTCAGTTAATTGGAACCCATTTCTTGGTAAAGAATTAATTAAAGCTTTGGTATAAGGATGCAAAACGTTATCCACATTTTTGAAGTTTTCTACAGTGTTAATTTCAATAACATAACCTGAATAGAATATTGCAATCCTGTCCGCAGTTTTTAAAGCAACATCAATCTCGTGAGTAATCAGCAAAACACCTTTACCCTGCTCTCTCAAATTTTTTATATCCTCAATGGTTTCCTTGACACTCTTTGCATCAAGACCAGGTGTTGGTTCATCAGCAATTAACAAATTAGGATTGCCAATCAATGCAGTGGACAACAACACTTTTCTTGCCATTCCTCCAGACAATTCAAAAGGATATAAATCATCCACACTTTCATCCAAACCATATTTGCTGAAGATTTCCCTTTGTCTTATCTTTTTCTCATCATGCTCCTTTTCATTCTTGCATTCTCCGATTGCCTGTTCGGACACTTTCATAAGAGGGTCCAAGAAATTCACAGATTGAGGAATGAGGCAAATTTCTTTTCCCCTTAATTTTTCCTTCAATTCCTGGTCCAAAACATTTCCGTTATACCTAATTTCTCCGGTCACATGAGAGTTATAAGGTAGAATCCCTAAAATCGAATGTGCCAAAAGACTTTTGCCCGAACCGCTGGAACCCAAAACCGCAACAATTTCGCTTTCGCCGACATCAATTGTCAAATCAGATATTACTTTTGTATCATGCCTATTCAATCCTTGAACATACTGTGTAAAAGATATTGATAAATTATTTACTTCCAATAATTTTCCCATAATATCACCACCTAGTTATTTGCCTGCGAAGGATCAAATAATCGTTTTAAATTATCTCCTATAATATCAAACAGCAGCACAACAATCAACAATGCCAGGCCCGGGAAGAATGCCAGCCACCAAGCTCCCATTGCAAGGTATGTCATTGACTCGGATAAAATTATACCGATTGCAGGCTCATGAGGTGATAAACCGAAACCCAGGAAGGTTACACTTGATTCGTGCATGATTGCATGTGGGAAAACAAGTAATGTCCCTACAAATATCTGAGACAATACGAGAGGCAAAATATGTTCCTTTGCAATCCATAATTTACCCTTACCGAATCTTTTAGACAGAGAAACATATTCAGAGGTGTTTATCTGCAATACTTCAGCCCTAAGCACCCTTGTTAAATTAACCCAATGTGAAAATGCAACGGCCATGATTACACCAAATGCCCCTTTTCCCAATGCGATAGATATCATCATAATCAATAGGATATGGGGAATTGATGCAAACAAATCAATCAGCCATGATACAAATTCATCACAGTATTTATTGACGCTTGCAAGAAATGCTAAAAGGGTAGCTATGATACTGGAAATTATGGATGCTCCAATACCTATTATGATACTTAAGCTTAAACCTTTAAGAGTCCTGATGAACATGTCCCTTCCCATCCAGTCAGTACCGAAAATATGGTCAAATGACGGAGGCCGCATCTTGATGCTGAAATCAGTTGGTAAATTGGCATCAATCATCATTCCGCTAATGAAAATAACAGCTAAAAGCAATCCTGTAAGTGCAATAGTCAGCAGGGTCTTTTGCCTTAAGTTCAAGGAACTGAAGAGTCCACGATTATACCATGGAGTATCACTCATCATCTTCACCTCTCAATCTTGGGTCGACATACTCATAAATCATATCTGCAATTAGATTCCCAACAGCAGTGGAACGTCAGACCTCAGTCCCGCTGCTACGGTTGCCTGACCGATACCAGGATAGGCAAATACCTGTTCAACAAGAATGGTTCCGCCGAACAATTCATTGAATGACATGAACTGGATTGTAATTGCAGGAAGCAAGATATTTCTTATTCCATGATTCTTAATTATGCCCCAGAAACTTTCTCCTCTTGCTTTTGCAAACAGTACATAATCGCTTTGCTTAACGCTGATGAGCTTATCCCTTGTAAACATTGTAATGGATGCGATTCCAACAATACTTAATGTGATTGCAGGTAAAATCAGTCTGTATAACCATTGCCAAAATGTTACCCCAAGTATACTGAAAAAACCATTAAAAGCACTAATCCTATCCAAAATGTAGGTGTTGACTGCAGGATATAACAATAAGTTTTAATAGCCTTATCTATCCAAGTACCTTCTTTTGCACCTGCAAGAACTCCTAAACCAAAACCGACAATGGCAGATATAATCCAGGAAACCGCCATAAGAATAAATGAGGCTGTGAATTTTTGCATGATAACTTCAGTTACAGGCACTCTATAAATTAATGAAAAGCCCATGCTTCCAGAAGCTAAAGTTGAAAGCCAACCAAATACCCGTTCGCCTAAAGACAGATTTGTT
>CADBHR010000202.1 GCA_902794475.1 uncultured Methanobrevibacter sp.
TTACTTTTAAATGATGTGATAGAATGAAACCGGAAGAAATTGCAAAAATGGCACAAATCGCATCAGCGCTTGAAGTGAGCGGATATCCGAAGCCGGGAAATGTCCACAGGACCCGTGACTTTGATGACATGGAATTTGAAGACTTCGTCATAAGCGGAATCGTAATTGGGGACACCATCCGTGAAGCATGCACAGATGTTGATGTTGAAAACCCCCAATTGGGAAAATACATCCTGCAGGCCGTGGCCGAAACAGACAGATGGATAAAAAACAACACCAATTTGGGAATAGTCATGATGACAACCCCTATTGCAGTTGCAGCCGCAATAAGTGATTCCTTTGATGAGATAAGAGAAAACATTAAGCTGGTGATGGGTAACACTTCAGTTGACGATGCATGTGATTTGTATGATGCAATCAATATTGCGGATGCCGGAGGTATGGGCGACCAGGACGAGTATGACGTTGCAAGCGACAATGCCAAAAACGAATTGAGGGAAAATGGCCAGACAATGTATGATGTTTTGAAAATATCCGCTCCATGGGATATGCTTGCACGTGAGATGACCGGTGACATGCCTGCCGTTTTTGAAATAGGCTATCCAAAATATCATGAGCTCAAAGAGTCCAAATCCCAAAACGATGCATGTGTATTGACATTTCTGACAATACTCTCACATGTTCCCGACACTCTGATTTCAAGAAAATACGGTTCAGATGAGGCCATGAAAATCTCATTGATGACAAGGGATTTGCTTAACATCAAAGATGAACCTGACTTTAAGGACAGGCTCAGGGAATTTGATGATTATCTGTTTAAAAATAAGTATAATCCCGGAACCACTGCAGACTTGACTGCAGCTTCAATTTTTGTCAGCTATCTGAAATCAAATTTCGAATAGTTACAAGGATAAGGTATATTTTTCCTTGTTTATTTTGATTTCAGGTCATTATTCTGCCGCAACCCAATAAGAACCATTATCAGCAGATAGCAAATCAATATATTCGCATATAGATATCTGTTGTCCTGTATCGGTGTTGACAAAAATACGATTATGATATTTAACAGATTCGGAAGATACATCGGATATATTTCCCGAGAACCGGTAATTATATGGATTAATATCAGAAGGATGATTGAGATATACATGTACAGGGCGGGACTTTCAAGCAGGGTATCTGTGACAACAAAATTTTCAATGTCTATTGACAGTGAATTAAGGGTGTTGAATACGGGAGTTCCCCAGTTGACATAGGAAATGTTTTCATAGCTGTGAGTCACCTTAAAGTTATGAGGAATATAATATGCTTCAAAATCCATTTGCAGTCTGTCTTTTTCCCGGTTCATGTAGAACGCATGTCCTGCCCAATCCTGGTCTCTTGTAATGTCCCATACCATTGGGGATGATTCAAAGAGATATTGCAGAAAATGCAGAGGATTATTCAGCGAATATTTTATGGCCAGACCGATATAGATGTCCTTGTTATTTTCAAATTCCTTATAGTTTGTTATGGCAAATATGCTGTCCGATCCCGTTGGAATATAATTTTTGCCAATCTTATCTATATCAAGTACTTTTGCCACCTTTTCTCTATCGGCATCTTCCATATCCAAATGCAGATAATAATCCGCCAGCATATGGCAGGTTTTTGTCATCAAAGCATCCTTTTCATTGTCCTGGACGTCGTATGCAATGTTCAGGGATGAAATCAGAAGGATGAATGTTATGGTCAATATAGGCAATAGAACAGCCATTTTATGATTCTTTTTAATGAAAAGATAAATTGAATAAACAATTATTGTTACCAGAATGACGTACATCCCGTTTCCCCTCAGCTGGGATACGAATGCCATGATTACTGCAAGAAGCATGATGAATTTATAGTCCACATTTCCCTTTCTGTCTATCATTACCATGGCTAAAAAACACAAAAACATTAAAAAATAGCTGAACAGTATGTCTTTCCATAGGGTAATTGCATACAATGCGTTGATTGGAATCAGACATATTATTAAAGAGAGAATCACCTGCACCTTGAAGGGATTATTGCTTTCGTTTTCATCGTCACGGGTATACCTGCAGATTATTGTCCACATAGTTGAAAATACAAGAATCTGAAAGACAGCAATTGATATTGTGTTTGGATAGACATTCAGGCATAGCATGCTGATGAAGGTATGAAAGAAAGGGTGCCAGTTCGTAAAGTGTCCGGAAGCGATTTGATGAAGCTGATTGAATGTGTCATGGGTAGCTATTCCTGGATTGAAGACAATAAGATAAGTTAAAAATATGACTATTGGTATTAAAAAGATTATTAGGTCTCTACGGTTGAATCTACCCTTAATTTTAGATATTGCTCCATCATGCCTAAATTCCATGCTTTTACTATATTGAAAGTATTATTTAATAATTACTTTATCTTAAAAATGCAAGAATACCACAACTTCTGCAAGTTGTGGATGAATTGCACTATTGGGTGTACTATCTTTTTTTAATTAATTTTATTGTGTTTTATTTTATTTGCGTTTTTTTGAGGCTATTTTATGTCATGAATTTTTATTCAGTATACTTTTTTGTTATTGGATTGCATTATTGGTGACAATAATGTGGGTTGCATGAGAGTTTAAAGTCTAATCAATAACCATACTCCGGGTTATTGAGGGCAAGAGAAAGATTAGTATTGGTTAACGTTATGTGAACTTTCGTTTGAAGTCTCGTAAAGAGGAACAATGTTTTATAAAAGGAGTTTAAATGATTCCATTGTGTTAACAAGCCAATTATAAGTCATACGCCTTTCGCCCTTGGCGTATATAGGATACAACCTTTTAGTGCTTGTTCGGGGCACAGAAAGAACCTAACCTAATCGTATCTAACAAAAGGTAAACTCGGTAAGTCTCATAAAGTCTAAAAAAAAAAATTTTCTTTTTTTTTAGTAGGGTGACCGTGAGGAAACTTGAATTCTTTATGAGATAAAGGATGTTAAGGAAGCAAAAGCCATTAATAGTCGAAAGACAGCAGGAAACTGACAAATTTTAATAACTGTGAATGGATAGGCTGACTTTAACAGGTGAACAACATGTATATAAAACGAATATTTTTGGTTTTATCCAAAGATTGGAGGTATAAATGATGAGCAATACACAAAATAATACGTTTGTGTCCACTACTTCAAACATTACTAACTGGTCTTCCATTGATTGGAAGAAAGCAGAAAAGTATGTAGATAAAATTCAAAAGCGGATATATCGTGCTGAAAGTGAAGGTGATTATCGAAAAGTTAGAGATTTACAACGTTTATTGGGACGTAGTGCCTATGTACAACTCTTAGCAATTAGAAGAGTTACTCAAACTAATAAAGGTAAGAGAACTGCAGGTATTGATGGATTTAGAGCATTATCTGATAAACAGAGAATGGATTTATTTTATAAAATTCGTAACCGAAATATTAACTTACATAAGCCTAAACCGGCTTTACGTAAGTATATTGAGAAAAAGAATGGTAAAATGCGTCCGTTAAGTATCCCAGTTATTATGGATAGAATTTATCAAGAAATTCTTCGCATGGCATTGGAACCGCAATGGGAGTTCCGCTTTGAACCGACAAGTTATGGTTTCCGCCCTAAAAGAAGTATCCATGATGCTGCAGAAAGAATATTTAATTATATTCATCCAGGCAATTGGGTTTACGTTTATGAGGGAGATTTCAAATCGTGTTTTGATAATCTTGACCATGGTTTTATTCTGAAACAAATCAAAGGATTTCCATATATTAAATTGGTTGAAAGATTTCTTAAAGCAGGATATGTTGATAATAGTATGTTTTATCATACTGATAAAGGTACTCCTCAGGGAGGTTTATTGTCTCCCCTGTTGGCTAACATAGCCTTAAATGGGATGGAGGACTGTTTAAACATTTCTTACAAAGAAGTTACATACAATAGGAATGGTAAACCCTATACTACTTATAAAACTCGTGGTAAATATCGTATGACTCGATATGCCGATGATTTTGTAATATTTGCAAAAACAGAGGAAGATATACTTGAAATTCCTAATATTCTTGAACCTTATTTAGTTAAAAGGGGCTTGACCCTTGCTGAAGACAAGACCAAAATTTCTCATCTACGTGATGGTTTTGATTTTTTAGGACTGAATTTCAGAGTATACTATAATAAAAAAGGACATAAAACTTTAATTAAACCTTCTAAAGATAGTATTAAGAAAGCCAGAAATAAAATATCGGATATTTACGAAATGATGAAAGGAAGTAATGT
>CADBHR010000203.1 GCA_902794475.1 uncultured Methanobrevibacter sp.
CAATTTGATTTGCTACAGGAATTAATTGACAATGCCGAAAACTTTACCCTGAACCTGACTCAGGACTACACAATCACAGACGGCATAGACAGCATTGGCGGAATCATAATAAACAAAGACAGTTTAACCATTAATGGTAACGGACACACCATCAATGCCCTTGGAATATCCAAATTATTGAATATAGCAGGAAATAATGTTAAATTAATCAATTTAAACCTGATAAACGGATATGACCCAATATCCCAAAAAAGTCCTATCCAATGGAGCGGAAATTATGGGACTATGGAAAACTGTACCGTTTCCAATAATTTAGCGATGAATGGTGGAGCGATAACATGGACAGGACCTATGGGAAGCATAAACAATTCCACTTTCACCAATAACCAGGCAAACTTTTATGGAGGTGCAATTTACTTCAATGAAATTCGTGGAGGAATCACCAATTCAAAATTCATCGACAATTCCGCATCTGATGGAGGAGCAGTCTATGCAAATCAAAAATATATTCACATCGATAACTGCGTATTCATAAAAAACGATGCAAATAACGGTGCTGCCGTTTACGTTAATGGAGAAAAAGGAAAAATACACAACAGCTTATTTGAAAACAACACTGCAGGCAGAAGTGGTGGAGCAATATACTGGAATTATTTAACAGGCATCGTCACCACCAGCAACTTCACATTCAATAAAGCAAAATCAGGTGGAGCAATCTACTGGAATCATGAATATGGTGAAGTGTCCGATTGTGAATTTGCAAACAACACCGCAACCCAGGACGGCGGAGCAATCTACTGGAATGATGACTATGGAACTGTAGATTCAAACTCCTTTGAAAACAACACTGCAGGCAGTTACGGTGGAGCGATCTTTTGGGATTACGATTACGGCAAGGTTACCGGATCAGTATTCATTAAAAATGCAGCCAACGACGGTGGAGCAATCTACTTCCGTGAAGGATTTATACTCAAAAGCAAAGAGCAGACAGTTGAAAATTCAACATTCCTGGAAAACCGTGCAGAAAATAATGGGGGCGCAATATATCTTGCCGCAAAACAAAGCAGCATTGTTAACTCCGCATTTATCAAAAACCAAGCCACAAAAGGTGGAGCAATTTACTCAAGTAATGAAGGGGAAACAATCTCAAAATTGGCATTCATAAGCAACACCGCATCAGATAACGGAAGTGCAATATACCTGGAAAAGATATCAAACCCAGTCAATTACTGCATTTTCATAAATAACGGTGAAAATATTATATATTATGACGATACCTCATGGTTTAGTCCTACTACTTTAAATGCAGATTACAACTGGTGGGGAAACAACATAACCGATTTCAATCAAAACTTTGCAGATGTAACTGAGGATGTGGAAATAAATAACTGGTATTTTTTAGACATGACCATGGCTGATGGAATTGCACATATCACATTAAATAACCTATATGATAATGCAAATTCCAGAATACTTATTGGACAATCCTGTAAATTGCCGCAGATAACATTAACATTAACAAATGAAAACATTGATGTTGCAGACAATACAACACTTGATGAAAATGGAATCGCTGAGGTGTCTTACATACCAAAAGCAACCCAAACATCCCTCACTGCCCATTTTGAAACAGCAGAAATTACCGTAAACAAAGCATATATTGAAGGCACTGTGACAATTGAGGATAAAGATGAATTTGACTATGGAAACGTTACAATCGAATTCAGCGTGAAAAATCCTACAACCGTTGAGGTTGAGGTCATCATAAAAAATGAAGATAATGAAACAGTATTCAGCAATATAACAGATAAAAGAATACTTAACCCTGATTTGGCTGCAGGAACATACACCATTACAATAACAAACGCTGGAAACGATACAGTTCTTCCAAGCAATGAAACAAAAACATTTAGAGTCAACAAGTTAACTCCAATAATAAGTGTTGTCACAAATGACGTGACATATCCTGGAAACATAATTGTGAACATTACCTGCGATATAACAGGCAGATACATAGTCAAAATCGCAGATCAGCAAATGGAACTGAACCTGACAGCAAACATTGCGGAAACTGTAACATTCACAGGACTGGCAGCAAAAGAATAC
>CADBHR010000204.1 GCA_902794475.1 uncultured Methanobrevibacter sp.
AATCCACAAAATCGACAATGAAGAGTTGCAATTCAAGTTTGAAGTCGACATTACCGATAAGGTCACAATAGTCGCATTGATATCCGCACTTCTCATTGCTTCTTCAATGGTTTCATTCGGACCAAGAGTATTTGATATGCCTTTAATTTCTTTAATAGGTTATATAATATCTATAATCCTAAGTATTATTGGCCTTAAAAGATTTGTCTTAAAATAAGCTTAGATTATGAGGAATTATCTTCCTCATTCCTAATTTTTTTACCTAACTGTCCCATCCTACAACCAGCCAGATTCCATCTATTTTTCTAAAATTGGCCACAGTATTGGAAATCCATCTCAATTCCCTGCCGTTGACCTTGGCAGTCAGTCTGACTTTGGATATCAGGGAAGCTGACTCATCATCATCAAACAGTATTGTAGGGTCCATGATGTCAGATTTGGAAACGTCCATTGAACCATCATCAATCTCAGAAATGAACTCTTTTTTAATCTGAGACCTGTTTGGAGATTGAGTAAGTCTAAAATCATCAGAAAGTATTTCATCTAACTTTTCGATGTCGGCTTCAATCAATGCATTTTGAAACTCGACAAACCTATCAACGATTTCCTGGTCTGCACCGGAAAATGATTTATCACAAAATAATTCTACATCAGACATGATATAATATATAAATTAATAAGTACATATTATTTATTGTATGAATGATTAGGTTGGTGAAATCATTAGTGAAATTCCGGAAATGAACTGTCAAAAAACAAAAGACGCAATTGTTGAATTCATCAAATCAAAAGTATCTGAGTCCAAAACCGATGGAATTGTAGTTGGATTGAGTGGAGGAATCGATTCGACATTGATAGCCTATCTTGCATGTGAGGCAGTTGGAAAAGACAACGTATTTGGAATTGTCATGCCGTCCGCTACAACACCAGCCGAAGACACTGTTCATGGAATCGAAATAGCAAAAAGATTAGGTATTGAATACAGAGAAATAGCCATTGACAGCATTCTAAATGAATATTTATACCTGACACAGCTTGAAGAGGATAGTCTTGCAATAGGAAATCTAAAAGCAAGAATCAGAATGTCAATCATTTATTATTACGCAAACGCTAAAAATTACCTTGTCAGCGGAACAGGTAACAGAAGCGAAATTCTGATTGGTTATTTCACAAAGCATGGAGATGGCGCATGCGACATGGAGCCGATTGGAGATTTATACAAGAGCGAAGTTTACAAGTTAAGCGAATATCTCAACATCCAAGAGGAAATCATCAAAAAGCCTCCAAGAGCAGGTCTCTGGGAAAATCAGAGTGATGAGGAAGAAATTGGAATGAGTTACGATTTGCTTGATGAAATACTGTATCTCTTTACTGAAAGGGATATGAAAAATTCACAGATAGCTGAAAGACTTGACATTTCAGTTGATGACGTTAATATGATTATCAATAAAATAATTAGGAGCGAACACAAAAGCAAAGTTCCCGAAATTCCTAAAAAAATATTATAATGGTGATTTAGTGAGCGAAAATATAGAAAAGAAATGGCAGAAAAAATGGGCTGATGCGAAAATATTCGAATCAAACCCGGACGAGCGAGAAAAACTATACCTTACCGTTGCTTTTCCATACCCTAGTGGAGCAATGCACATAGGACTTGACTTATACCACAGAGTCCACGGAGTTCCAAAAGAAACATTACCAAAACTTGAAGACCCTGAATACATCGTGAAATACTTCTCAACAGAATACCATGAAGTTATGGATGAAATGGGATATTCAATCGACTGGAGAAGGGAATTCAGAACAATCGATCCGACCTACAAAAAATTCATCGAATGGCAGATTACAACTTTATATGAAAAGGGACTGATTCAAAAAGGGGAACACCCCGTAAAATACTGTCCGAACTGTGACAACCCTGTCGGAGACCACGATCTGCTTGAAGGTGAAGGAGTAGGCGTCAATGAACTGACACTATTGAAATTCCCAATTGAAGATAAGATTTTAGTTACCGCAACCCTTAGGCCTGAAACCATTGTCGGAGCAACCAACATCTGGCTGAACCCCGATGTCGAATATGTTCTGGTTAATGCCGAAGGCGAAAACTGGGTAATTACAAAAGAAGCTCACTATAATTTATCCAACCAAATCAAG
>CADBHR010000205.1 GCA_902794475.1 uncultured Methanobrevibacter sp.
TTTATCAATAGCAGGTTGTAAGTATTCCATGTCTCCGTTAACTAATGCAACAACAACTTTTGCAATCATTTCAGGAGCTACAGGACAACCAGGAAGTGCACAGTCAACTTTTACTAAAGAACTGATTGGTGCAAAAGATTCGTGTTTAGGTTGTGCTTGTTGGCCACCACGTGCGAAGGTTGTGAAACAACCGGTCATAGCACAGGAACCGAATGCACAGATTAAGTCAGATTTTTCTCTTGCCATTAATAATTCTTGTACACTGTGTTCATCTTGTAAACATACGGATCCTTCAATTAAACATAAGTCCATTTTAGGCATTTCTTCAGCGTAAGTACCGTGAACCCATTTGTCAACTAAAGTTTGTCCGTAAACAATATCAATCATATCGGTTAATACAGTAGATAAAATGTCGTAGTTTTCGGTTAAAGACATTGCATCTCCAGTACAACCACTTAAGTGAATGTAACCAATACGTGGTTTTGCTGAAGCAGCTTTGGTTTCTTCTGCTGGTGCAGTTTCAACAGGTGTTTCAGGAGCAGCTTCAACTTTTTCTTCTACTTTCGGTGCGATTTCTTCTTCATTTGAACCGCCAAAAGCTTTTTTCAATTTATCAAACATTATTTTACCCCTATTTCATTTAAAATAAGATCAATAGTTTTAGGAACAGCCTTGATTACAGGTTCTGTTAAACCCAAATCCACATCCGGAGTCGGAATTAATGCAGGTTTGCAACCTACAACAACCACTTCACATTTTTCAGATATTTTCTGAAGCGGCTCTTCAACAGTCATTCCATGAGGATTGTCATATTTTCCAATTTTCATTATATTCGGATCAAATACATCAACGGTTCCAGGCTCTGCATCAAATTCCACAACATCAATAACTATCAGTTTTTTCCAGTCATATTCTTCGTATAACGGGAAAAAGTTTGTTGGAGCTGCAGTTCCGCCGTCAATGAACTGAATACTGTCCGGCAATGTTATTCCTTCAAATTTTTGCTGGATTTCAGCCAATATGTCCTTGTCAAATTCATCTTCAACATAAGCTGTGACAGCCGGATCATAATAATCATTCTCATCTTTGCAATATTTTTGCAAGAGATTTATGATAACCGGACCGAAACCATCATCTTTAAATAATACATTTCCGCATCCTATGACAATAATCTCCGAATCATAAGGCATTAAATTTTCCTCCACTACTTAGATTCTCACCATTTCATTTTTGAGAATGGATTTGTCTTCATCGTCAACTACCATCACGTGAGTAGCACAGGATAAACATGGATCGTATGCTCTGATTACGTGTGGACCTAACTCATGATGGAATCCTTCGGTTGCAGGACCCATTGTTGGAATGTTCCATGTAGTTGGTACAATAGCTGAGTAGAATTGGGTTTTGCCTTCTTTAACTTGAGCCATGTGTACATCAGTTCCTCTAGGACCTTCAATAACACCAAATCCAAGTTCGCCAGTTCCTCTCTTATCGTAAGATACGTTTGCAGGTGCTGCAGGGTCAATTGCATCTAATGCTTCCATACAAGCGTCGTAATTTTTCAACATTTCTTGAGCACGAGCGAGATGTTGAGCAACTACACCTTTGTCTTTGAAGCCTGGAAGCCTGCGAATTTTTCCATTCTTGCTCTTGGACCAGTTTCGACATTGACACCTTCCCATAATGGAATTACTGAACATGCTTTTGTACCGATTTCTGGGTCATCATACCATGCTTCAGGTAATACTTCTGAGAATTTATCCATATCAAATTCATTGGTACCGTAAGTTGCATCCATTGCCATTAATGGTTGGTTAACTACACCTAAATCTGCAGGTAAACCAGCTTCTTGAACACAGTTTGCAATAAATTCAACGTGTGCTTCAAGTTTTGGTTTTAAAGCAGTCATTCTTTCGATTAATCTTTCTTTAGTGAATGGTGTAATGTTTCTTGCCATTCCTCCAACCCTAATATCTGATGGGTGGATACCTTCACCGGCAATCATGTCAACAACATATTGAACATTTTTTCTTACTTCACTTACGCTGTTAACTGCATCTGCGAATTTGTCCTCAGGGACAACGTCAGGTGCAACTAAGAAGTGGTGAATTGCTGCACTGTTAATTCCGTGTGCTGCTGCAACAGCTTTTCTTAACAATTTAGCTGCTTTA
>CADBHR010000206.1 GCA_902794475.1 uncultured Methanobrevibacter sp.
TGGGTCATATTACCTTGTGCGGCAGCTGCTATTTGCTCAGCCTGTGCCTGAAGGTTTCCGACGATGTCGGTGGTCTGCTGGAGGTTTGCAAGCATCTTGTCCATGCTGTCCTTAAGCTCTTCCTTCTGACCGGTGAGGATTTCGCGAGCGCCGTCCGCATCCTTTTTGACTGCAAGACCTGCACCTATGCTTACGATAATTTCATCAGTGCTTTTGAGTTCACCTTTAACGAATGAACCTGCGCCGACCGGCACAAAAGCCTCTACTGAATCCTTACCTTCAATATCTTCCAGGGTAGCAAATAATGCGTCAACTTCGGCAATGGAGGTTTGAATCATTTCAATCTGCTGTTGAATCAATTCAGCCTGTTGCCTGTATACATTGATTTCATTAACAAGGTTGTTTAATCTTTGCTGATCTTCCATGTCAATCCCTCAATGCGCCTATAAAATTTCTTTTACGATTGGGTCTTCCACATCTTCAGGAGCGATTTCCTCGATTGAGTCGATTGAAATCTGGTTCCTGTTGATACCATGTTTGCTTCCAAAGTTTGCATAGATTTTGTTTTCTATGTCAGACTCGCTGGTAGCCTTGTACTCTTTGGTAAAGTCATGGTATTCGTCACCCATTACAAAAGTACCTTTAACTCTGTAAATTTTTGTTATCATATAAAATCCCTCATGATTAATTAATTAAAAATCATCATCCAAAAAGCTAATGCTTCTTCAACTCTAGCCATTTCAGGACCTGTACTGTCCTTGTCAACGATTGCACCGGTGGAATTTGCCAAAATGCATGCTCCAACCAGTGGAATTCCTCTGCCGACAGTACCGATATCTCCCTCAACACCAAATACTTCACGAGCAAAGTTAACTTCTGAGGAAAGTGCGTTTTTGCTCATCAGGAATCCTTTGTTGGTAACCTTTACCAGGGACCCTATGATGTCGCTTCCGACGATATGGGATGTCTTTACATCCACATCAAGTGTTTCTTCAAGCACTTCGATTGCTTCAGGGCTTAAAAATGGAGAGGCTATTGCGCCCTTGTCGTTTGCCGCTACGATATTTCCGACAGCGGTGTACTCGCCAGGCAGGGTAGCCACATTTAAACCCATGTCCTCAAACTGTTTAACTTCCCTATCTAAAACATGTGGGGAAACAACAATACCATTTGAATTAGCTACAGCTAAAGATCCTATAAGGCTTGAACCGGAAATAGAAGATTTTACAACTTCAACCTCTAATGTTTCCTTAATAATGTCTGCTTTCTCATCTAAAAGATTATAAGGAACAATAGCCAAATTGTCAGTTGCAAGGACAAATACTCCAATATTTGGATTTCCTACAATGTCTATTCTTTTCAACATATTGTCACCTCACATTTTCGTGTGTCTATTCTGCTAAAGTAGCTTTTACAACACCATCATCATCTTTAACTGCTTTTACAGTGATTTTTGAAGGTATTTTTTGAATACCTCTTTCCCAAATTGCATGATTGATAGATTCGTCAATTTTAACATCACTAGCTTTCATGTGTTTGGTCAAGAAAATTTTAATCTCCCTAATTGCTCTAGGAGCTCTGATAGTCCTTTTGACTTCTTTTACATTTCTAAGTGGAATTGTGTAAACTCTTTCCATTTTAACCCCTCAATTATAATTTAAGACTGTTTCTTCTCCAATGTCTAGGTTTAGGTCTGTATCTAAGCTCATTTTCTCACCTGTAATAATAATTATTCTTTATATCCGATAACACGAGTTTGATAATGTTCTGGGAATATTTCCAGCGGATCGGAACCCATCTCGGCAATCATTTCCCTTATCTCAACCTCAAAGTCTGAACTTGTGTCCCTGTTTGACCTTTCCTTTGAAATTTCAAAGAGGCTTTCGGTAATCATCTTAACTGACTTGTGGCCAAAACTGTCCAGGTTGATGTATTGTGTGTCAAACCTGTCTTCGAGGCTTTTAATCTGATTGATTGAAAGTTTTGGGGTTCTGTCATCGCGTCTTGTCCCGTCTGCAATAATATCATGAGTCTTTGCAAGTTCCTCCACTGCCATCTGGTGGATGTATTTTATTCCGTCGTTGGGAAATCCGTCCTCGAGGATTTTCTCGCATGTCGCCCTGAGGATGTCAGTATCCATTTCAAGAACATTGTGCTTGAATCCTAAAGATTGCGCGGATTTCTGTGCCGGAATGTATGAATCGTACACACCGAAATTTGCTGTGTATAATTCAACGTCAAGGCCAAGCCTTTCAAGCATCACCGCCACAAAGGATGAGTCCTTGCCTCCACTATACAAAACAGCAGCCTTCATGAATATTATTTCCTTGTAATCTTAATTTCTCTTTTCTGACCTGCAATCTGCCTTAAAAGGACTTTGAGCTGGTCATCAGTTACTTTTCCCCTTAGGCTTCCGGCCTGTGCGGACTGGATCAGCTGAAGTTCGATGTTGTTGACCATTTCAGGTTTGGTCAATTTGAGATTTGCCAACCTTTGGCGAGCTTCAGGAGTCATGATCTGGCCTAAGATTTGTTTTTTCTGAGCTTCGAATTGTGCCTGAGCCTCTTGCTGCTGTGCCTGTGCCATGGCCTGCTGTTGGGCCTGGTTTTGTGCAGCAGCCTGTTGGGCCTGCAATTCAGCCATTCTTTTTTGACGAATTTCGTCTAATTCGCTCATATCAAACTCTCCTAAAAATTATAATTAATATTTTTCAAGTTCAGGAATGTCTTTAATTATTTCTCCGGAGATTTTATCCAAAAATGATCTTCCTTGAGGAGATACAACTCTTCCGCCTACAACTTTTTCCACGTATCCTGCGTCTTCAAGCTGTTGGAGTGCGGTTCTGATGATTGATCCGCTTCCTCTTTTGAATTTTTCAGGACGTACGCCACGGTCTTTTTTACCGCCGTAGAAAGTTCTTAAACTTGAAACACCAACAGGTCCGTCAATGTAAACTCTTCTGATGA
>CADBHR010000207.1 GCA_902794475.1 uncultured Methanobrevibacter sp.
ATTGTAACAATTCCAAATTCATTGACAATTATGCAGGTGAAGGCGGATCAGCAATTGTAAATGCGAAAGGAGAAGTGAATCTTTACAATTCATACATTACCTCAAAAGTATATTCTAAAGGAGGCCAGGTCATGGGCTCCACAGGTGCCAGATTCTATCTCGAAAACATTACCTTTGCCAATACCACAGCCACCTATGCGCCGGCAATATATCTTGTAGGTTCCAAGATTAGAATAATCGATTCCAAATTCATTAATCTAAAAGCTAATCTCACTGCAGGTGCAATGAGCCTTAGGGAAGGCGGTGAACTTTACATTAGGAATTGTGAATTCATAAACACCACCTCTTCCAGAAATGCAGGTGCCATCTATGTAGATATTACTGGATATAATCCCGGCAATGAGGGCAATGCGACAATAATCGATTCCAAATTTAAGGATGTCTCTTCCGGATTTGGTGGAGCATATGTTCAATTGGGCGGACAGTTCTGGATAAGCAATTCAGAATTCACAAACAGTCACGCTACCTTCAATGGTGGGGCAATCTATCTTTCATTTACAGAAACTGAAATCAAAAACTGTACTTTCGATTCAAACGGTGTTGATGTTATTGAAGGTTATCCAACCTATGGTGGAGCAATATTCTCAGATATGTCTACACAGGTGACGGCAATGCAATATATGCATATGATAGCTCATTCAACATTAAGGGTTCAACATTCAAAAACAATACAAATGCCATTTTCAGTGTCTTTACTAAAAAATATACTATAGATGCAACCACTGAATTAAATAACGATACTGTTTCAACCAACAATACATTCTATGCAACAATAATTGTTGGGGAAGGCCTGCAGTTGACCCTTGGTAACAATACAATTAATGTTGATGTTATTCCGGCCAAATTTGATTTGCGTGACTGGGGATGGGTCTCATCCGTTAAAGATCAAGGATGGATGGGTGCCTGCTGGACATTCGGAATGACCGGTGCATTAGAATCAGTATTATTAAAAGCTACAGGAATTCCATTCAACGTTTCTATGAATAACATGAAAACAGTGATGAAATATTCACCTTATGGAGCTATGGAAGTATTTGAAGGTGGAGCCAATCTTGCGTCTGTAGGATATTTATTGAGCTGGCTTGGAACAGTTCCATATGATGCGGATACTTATGATGAGCTCGGTAAAATTACAATGCCAATCGTAACCGATAACAACATTCATGTTCAGGATATAATATTCGTACCTAATAGTGAAATACCTAACGGTACACAGATTAAACTTGCAATCATGAAATATGGATCTCTGGATGTGTCCTTTTTCGGACAATCTTCATTCGATGATGAAGTTCCTTATTATAATCCGAAAACCAATGCACAATATGTTGACGTGCCTGAAGGTGCAAACCATGAAGTGTCCATTATCGGATGGGACGATAATTTCCCAAAAGAAAAATTCCTAATCACACCTCCAGGCAATGGAGCATGGATTATCAAAAACAGTTATGGCTCTGAATGGGGAGACAACGGATATTTATATGTTTCATATTATGACAAATCACTCCTGGCATATAAGCTGGGCAAGGTCACTGATTACGCTGCCACTGCAATAATTGAAAATACAGTGCCATACAATAAAAACTATCAATATGACATTACATGGCTCTCTAATTTTGCGCCAAGTAATGGAACTATAAGTTATATGAATGTCTTTGAAGCATTGGATGATGATTTGATTGCAGGTGTTGGAACATACTTCAATGAGAGTGGCGTCAGTTATAAAGTCGAAATTTTTGTAAACGATGAATTAAGATTGACTCAAGAAGGAGTGTCCCCGTATTTATCACACTATCAAATTGGATAGTTACATACCAGTCAAAAAAGGTGATGTCTTCAGAGCAGTGATGACATCAAATTGGGCACCATACGTTCTTTTAGAGGATACTAGGGTTCATTATGTTCAAAACATTTCATTTATATCATTTGATGGAAAAACATGGAAAGATGCTTATGATTTAGGTTATATCACTTGTTTAAAAGTTTATACAGTTGCTGATGATACTAAAATCATCAACAATGAAAACATCACTGTTGACTATGGCTGCTGTCGGTGCAGGTGCTGCAGTTAACTTCACAATCAACGGTAAAACAATCACTGCCTTCACTGATGCTGAGGGTATTGCTAAAGTTGAAATAACTGACGTTCCGGGAACATATGAGGTAACAACTACATATAACAATCAGACCTTCAAGAACAGTGTTATTGTAAACTTAAATCCAAGTACCTGTAAAATTGCAGAAAACAAAGACATTAAAGTGGATTATGATGGTGGTAAATACTTCTCCGTTAAAATCGTCTCAGCAGATGGTAAGGTGGCTGCTTCCGGCGTTAGCGTCAAATTCACAATCAACGGTAAATCCACAACAGTAAAAACTGATGCTAAGGGTATAGCTAAAATCAAAATTACTGATGTTCCTAAAAAGTACACCATGACAACTACATTCAATGGAAATTCAGTCAAAAACACTGTAACCGTAAAACAGGTGCTTAAAGACCCTCAAAATCAACGGCAAAAAGGTCAAAGGCAAAAAGATAACCTTCAAATTGAATGGCAAAACCTATAAGGCTAAAACCAACAAAAAAGGAATGGCCAAGGTCACTGTTAAAAAGAATGTTATCAAAAAGCTCAAAAAAGGCAAAAAATACACTGTCAAAGTGACTTACAAAAAAGATACCATTAAAACAACCGTTAAAGTCAAGTAGATAGTTTATTATCTACTTTTTTCTATTTTTTTACAATTTATTGACTTCAAAACCTCTCAAAATTAAATAACCATGCTTATATATCAACTTTTAACATATAGTTAACTGTGATAATTATGAAGGTTTTAAAAATTCTGATTGTCATGCTTAT
>CADBHR010000208.1 GCA_902794475.1 uncultured Methanobrevibacter sp.
TCTTTTGTATTGTCCGAATAAGAAACCGATTTCTCGGCCACCTACACCAATATCTCCTGCAGGAACATCAGTGTCTGCACCGATGTATTTGCATAATTCGGTCATGAAACTTTGACAGAATGCCATGATTTCCCTGTCAGATTTTCCTTTAGGATCAAAGTCGGATCCACCTTTTCCTCCGCCGATTGGAAGTCCGGTTAAGGAGTTTTTGAAGATTTGTTCGAAACCTAAGAATTTGATGATTCCGAGATTTACTGATGGGTGGAAACGTAATCCTCCTTTGTAAGGTCCGATTGCTGAGTTGAACTGTACCCTGTAACCGGTGTTTACTTGTACTTGACCGTTGTCATCTACCCATGGAACACGGAATTTGAACTGTCTTTCTGGGTTGGTTAACCTTTCAAGAAGTGCGTTTTTCCTGTATTCTTCTTCGTTTTCTTCAATTACTACCCTTAATGATTCTAAAACTTCACGAATAGCTTGGTGAAATTCAGGTTCTGAAGGGTTTTGTTCTATTATAGTTTCAATTACTTCATCTACGTATGACAAAATTATTCCTCCATTTGCATCTTCTAGTATTTAAATATTATTCAATTTTTAAGAAAGATATATTAATATTATTCATTAAAATCTAGATAAATATTATACGAATTATACAAAAATTCAAAAGATTTAAGTATATATAAAATCTTTTTAATTATTTTTTCTACAAATAACGATAAAAATTATCAATACATAAACAAAGTCGGAAAGCATCTTCCACCCTAAAGTTTCCGAATAGGATGCGACATCAACTGTTCGAGCAAAGCACTTCTTGGCCTAAAAAAACCGAACAAAACTGAAAAATACAAAAAAATTATAAACAAAATTATATAGAAATTTAAAAAGCATATTACTTTATATATAATAATTTACAAATCAATATTTAAAAATAGGTAAAAATTAATTTTTAATAAACAAAGTGATAAAAAATGATAAGCAAAAGTCAATATGAAACACTTAAGGAAAATTATCTGGCCAAAAACCGGAGCCTGCATTCACTATATGTGGAAATAAATAAAGAAGAAACCGTTCCAAAACCATTATTCTTTAAGTTAATAAACCAGATACGTCAAGAAGAAGGCCTAAGCGAATACTATACAAAAAAAGAAAAAAGAAAAAGTGAGATTATAACACATCTGGACAAATCTCCAAACTGTTATAATTAATAGTCTACGTAATACCTTAAAACTGCTGCAATTCCACCAAATGCCCTGAACAGCTGCATACCTTCTTCAGTTTCAGTGTGCTCTTTTAGATTTTCACCACAGTTAGGGCACTTCTTATGCAGGTTATCGGCTTCAGCTTGTGACTTGACAGTGATGTTTTCTTCGTGACCGCATCCTGAACAGACAAATTTCTTACGCATGCTTGACAAATCTTCAGACAGGAGCAGAACATCAACTGCACCCATAATCAGGTTTCTTCTGACCTCATCTTCCCCATAGGATGCAAGACCCTTTTCCTTAATCAGTTCCTTGATGAACCTTTGAACAAGTTTCTTTTCGTGCATTACGTCAAGGTTTTCCAAATCATCAGCTGATTTTGAGATTACCTCACGGATACCTTCCTCTCCAGTGTAGGAAGTGTCCACAATAGATATAACCTTATCCTTAAGCTCATATTGAAGATAATCCCCATCATAGAAATCCTTTTTAGTAAAACCAGGACCACCAAGAATGATTCCCTTCAGGTCATCCTTCAAAGGAAGATAAGCCTCATTCATATGATCTCCGATACGTTTTAAAAACTGGTGAGCAAGATCCTCAATTACACGGTCAAACCTTCTCTGTGACTGACCCCCAGCCTTGTGTTTTCCTGGAACACCACTTGTCAAATGGCCAAGAATGGTTTCCCTTTTACCTTTCAAAGTACCGTAAGTGGCTTCGTTTCTGTCAATAACCGCAACACCATATACGTCATGCTCCTCAATCATGTACTCCAAAGGCTCGACGAAAAACTCATTGTTACATTTATACCAGTAAGTCTGAACAGGTTCAGGTGGCTCCAGAATATATTTCTCCATCTTTTCAGTTCCAGGACCTCCTTTAGGAATCATACCCACAAACAGGACGATACCATTTTCAGGTGGCTGTTTGTATAATTTGATGCTTTCCAAAATAACCGCAATTGCAGACTGTACATTTTTCCTTGTTTGTTTACTCTTAATGTTAGCACTCTGACCCATTTCATCTCGCATGTGCTTACCAACATCACTCAATTGTTTGGTTGGTGGAATATAAACGGAAACAAGCTCAGTACCTCTACCTCTCTTATTTGCTAATTCTTTTAATGTCTTTTTAAATTCATATAATTCTTTTGATGATACACTAGCCATGTTATCCCTATAATAATTAAATTAATATAATAGATATAATTATATAAATACAAATATAAATAATTAATGAAAAAACATATGAAATGGAAAATCGGAAATGTGAAAATAGACAATCAAGTGGTCCTTGCACCAATGGCAGGAATATGCGATTCTGCATTCAGAAGAATAGTCAAATCAATGGGATGTGGACTGATTGAAACTGAAATGGTGTCGGATAAGGCAATAATGTATGAAAACACAAGAACACAGGAAATGCTTTATATGACAGATTACGAAAGGCCGATTTCCCAGCAGATATTTGGAGCCGAAGCCAAATCATTCAAAATAGCTGCAGAATACATTGAAAAGACCATGAAGCCGGACATCATCGACATAAACATGGGCTGTCCTGTTCCAAAGGTGGCAGTCAGGTCACAGGCAGGAAGCGCACTTCTGAAAAACCCTCCAAAGATTGGTGAAATCGTTAAGGCAGTTGTTGAAAGTGTAAATGTTCCTGTAACCGCAAAAATCAGAAGCGGATGGGATGAAAGCTGTATCAATGCCCTTGAAGTGGCTGGAATTGTTGAGGATGCAGGAGCATCAGCAATAACAGTCCATCCGAGAACAAGAGAACAGAGATACGGCGAAAGCGCCGACTGGTCAATAATCAGAGAAGTCAAAGAATCCCTTTCAATACCTGTCATCGGAAACGGAGACATCTGGTCATGCTATGATGCCCGTGAAATGATTGATGAAACAGGTTGTGATGCAGTGATGATTGGTCGTGGCGTTCTTGGAAATCCCTGGCTCATAAGACAGTGCATCGACTATCTTGATGACGGCATAGAACCTGAAGAAATCACGTTGGATGAGAAAATCGAAATGATTAAAAGGCATGCGGAGCTGCTTAGCGAAATCAGACCTGAAAAGGTTGCAATGCACAAGATGAG
>CADBHR010000209.1 GCA_902794475.1 uncultured Methanobrevibacter sp.
AAAAAAATGCAAAAAACTACAATAACACCATTGAAAATAGATTTGACAAGTGATATGAGTTTATTAAAAAAATGGTTGAGATAAGATACCTATAAGTTTAAGTCTTTAAGTATCTTTTCCCTTTCAGCCCTAAGTTCGCCTAAAATCTTTTCGTCAGTACATCCGTCTTTTTTAAGTTGAGCTATTGTACGAGTAATAGCTTCCAAATTGCTTTCTAATTGATTAATTGCCATACTATATACTATAAACATTAAAGTATTTAAAGTTGAAAGACTAATGTAAAAGTAGAATATTCAAGGATTTGAAACAATGAGCGAAGATAATGTAAACAAACTTTTTACTCAATTTAAAAATAAATATGTAAGTGTTGATTTAAGAGGAGACTATCAAACCGAAGGTAAAGTAATAGCAATTGACAACTACTTAAATCTCGTTTTAGAAAATGAAAATGGTATTGAAACACTTAAAGGCGGAAATATAATTTTTATAAGCTTAAAAGAAGATTAGATATTAACTTTAATACCTAATATCTCTTTTTCACCATTAAAGACATCCATCGCTATTTGAGCAGCCTCTTTTTTAAAGTCGAAAGGTTCTGTTGAAGATCCGATAGAACCTGTCAGGACAATTCCTTCAATATCGTTTTCGCATACCACATCAAGGCCTGAAATCTCCATTGCAACTGTCATTATCAAAGTGTCTATTGCAAGCTTGGCCTTCTCATCGCCCTGGCGATAATTGTCCAAAAGCTGATTTTTCATATTGGCAACCTTTCCATCAATTCCGGCAATCTTAACGGCTCCCGCATTTGAAAAGCATCCGTTTGCTGATGCGCCGTTTTCATCAATGTCCCTAATCATTTCCAAGTCAAGCGGTCCATGTACAATGCCCATAGCGCCCAGACATGCGTCCATAGCACCTTTTATCTTGCCGTCCTCGATTAGAATGTCAACACTGTTTGAGGAGATGTCAGCAACGATGAAATTGCTCCAACCGGTTTCCTTGACTGCATTATAGGATATGCTGACCTTTTCGGGACTTGCCTGATGAGAATATGCTGCCCTGAACAGTTCATCCAGAGATTCTGAGTCCTTGTGAAGGCCAGGAATCATTATTGACGGCAGATTTAACTCTTCAAGCTCATCAAAAACGCTTGTTCCTCCGCCGGTAACCTTGCCGGCACCATTGATTGATAAAATTCCACGGTCTTTGACCTTATCGGTTGGTAAAATTTGGCTAATGCCATCGCCCATTGCGTATGTTATTGCCATTAATTTAACATCTTCTAAATTAACACGTTTTTTAAGTTCTTCTGAGGCGGAAACTAGACCCTTTTTACTTTCCTCCCTTCCGATTTTAAATACATCGACAACGTCCCCCTCATCGGACATTATGCAAAAAGAGATTCCGGTTGTACCATGGTCCATTCCAATAAATACCATTATTACCACACTAAAAAAAATTAAAAATTAAAATAAAAAAAGAAAAAAAGACGTGTTTAATCGTCTTTTTGTAATCCGCAAGCTTTTCTGAGTCTTTCACCGACAATTTCGATTTCCATTTGACTTTCAGCAGCTCTCATTTCTTTTAGGTTAGCGCCGTTGGTAGCGTTTTCGTCAGTTTTCGTCAGCCCATTGTTTTTTGAAGGTACCATCTTGGATTTCTTTTAAGGTTTTTCTCATACCTTCTTTTGCTTCTTCAGTAATGACAGCTTTACCTTTGGTCAATCCACCAAATTCTGCAGTGTTACTTACATCATGCCACATTCCAGCAAAACCTTTTTCATAGATTAAGTCTACAATGAGTTTTACTTCGTGACAGGTTTCAAAGTAAGCGATTTCAGGTTGGTAACCTGCTTCAACCAAGGTGGTGAATCCTGCATTGATTAATTCAGTAAGACCACCGCATAAAACGGTTTGTTCACCGAACAAGTCAGTTTCGGTTTCTTCTTTGAAAGTGGTTTCCAATACGCCTGCTTTGGTTAAACCGCAAGCTTTTGCCATACCTAATGCTAATTGAAATGCGTCGCCTGTTGCATCTTGCTCGACTGCAACTAAACCAGGGATACCGAATCCTTCTTCATAGGTTCTTCTAACCATGGACCCTGGTCCTTTTGGTGCAAACATTACAATGTTTACGCTTTCATCAGGTTTGATTAATCCGAAGTGGATGTTGTAACCGTGAGAGAATGAAATAGTGTTTCCAGCTTCAACGTATTCTGCAATTTGATTATTGTACACTTTTTCTTGGATTTCATCAGGAAGCAAAATGTGAATGATGTCTGCTTCTTTTGCAGCATCTTCGATGGTTTTTACAGTCATTCCATCTTCTTTTGCTAAATTCCAGGAACTACCGTTTTCTCTTAAACCTACAATAATGTTAGCTCCACTATCAGCCATGTTTCTAGATTGTGCTCTTCCTTGTGAACCATAACCGATTACTGCTATGGTTTTACCTTCAAGAGCATCTGTATTTACATCGTCGTCGTAATACATTTTCATTTAAAATCATCTCTTAAATTAATTAATAAAAATTAAGATATCATATAAAATATCACTTAATAATATGATTTTCAATATTAATAAAAGTAACTTAAAAAAAGAAAAAAATTATAGATGGAATCAGTAACCATCTACTAAAACTT
>CADBHR010000210.1 GCA_902794475.1 uncultured Methanobrevibacter sp.
TGAAGATGAAATCGATATTAATCTCTTGAGAAGATATCTTAAAAATAAGCTTACAAAATACATGATTCCAACGGTTTTCATGCAAATAGATGAGATGCCACAAACTCCTAATGGCAAAACCGACATCAAAAGGCTTCCGGACCCTGCATTGAATTTAAATTATGTTGAAGCCGAAAGTGAAACTGAAGAAAAGTTGATTAAGCTTGTTGAATCCATTGCAAATACAAAAGAATTTGGTACAACAGACGACTTGTACACACTTGGATTTTCATCATTAACATTAATGAAACTGAATTCATTGATCCATCAGGAAATGGGAGTTAATTTGGATATCACTTCTCTATTTGCAGATCCGACAATCAAAAATCTCGCAGACAGCATTGATAATCATATAGAAACGGTTGATGTTGATGAAGTGATTGATTTGGCTAAGGATATGGATTACTTCCCATTGACTGCCAATCAGTTGGGTATTTATTATGAATGTATGCAAAGTCCTGATGAGGTAAAATATACAATGCCTATATGCATACGATTCGGCAGCAATATTGGCCCTGAAAAACTTAAGCAGGCCATTTTCACAGCAATTGAATCACATCCATACCTTAAAACCAGAATAATCAATACTGATGACGGTGAATTAAAGCAGAAAAGATGTGATGATGTTGCAATCGATGAAATAGAAATTGTTGAGGTTGATGAGGTATCTGATGAAGAGTTAATGAGGGATAATGTTCGCGCATTCAACTTAACTGAAGACCAGTTATTCAGATTTAAGATTTATAAGACTCCTGATGAGACTGTATTGTTCTCAGATTTCCATCATATAATTACGGATGGTGTTTCACAGGATAATATCTTCACTGATATTACAAAAGCATATAACGGCGAAAGCATTGAAAAGGAAAAAATCGACGGTTTTGCATACAGCCTTATTGAGGAAGCAAATGGTGATAATGAAGTTTCTAAAAAATATTTCCAAAATAAGTTGGATCAAGGTATTGAATCTACAGTTATCAAGCTTGTGGAAGAAAATGTAAATTCAACATTTGTAAAGCACTTCTGTAATGATCATGCAATATCTCCAAACGTTTTATTCATGGCCACTGCAGTCATTGCCCTAAACAAATTCACATTTTCAGATAAATCATTAATAACTACAATTTTCAATGGAAGGGCAAACTCCGACTACTTCAATACTCAGGGAATGCTTGTTAAAACAATACCTATCATTATCAACGCTGAAAACTACCAAACTTGCCGAGGAATATCAGCTAAAACCTGAATTTTTCTATGCATTCCATGAATTCTTCCAATCTGAAGAATTTACTATCGATGGTGAAAATTATACAATGGATGCTCTGGATGGTACCATTGCAACTGACTATAAAATCAATCTAAATATATTTGATGACGGTGAGGAAATCAATTTGGTATTGGAGTATAATGACCAGTTATACTCACAGGATTATGTCAAAAAGTTCCTGCAGGCCATGAAATTCATATTGGTACAGTTCTTTGTAAATGATATGGACAAATATAGGCTTTGTGATGTAAAACTAAAAGAGGATTTCGGTTTGCATGAATTCAGTGAAGTGGAACTTCCATTTGTCCATAAACGTTTTGAAAAGCAGGTTGGGGAAACTCCTAATAATGTTGCACTGATTGCAGGTGATGCTACTTTAACTTACAATGAACTTAATCAAAGATTAAAATGGGTGTTGAGCCAAAAAGCAATGTATTGGTAATGCTTCCAAGACAAAGCAGTCTTATTTGTGCTATTATGGGCATCTTAAAAGCTGGCTGTGCTTATGTTCCTATTGATATGGAATATCCGAAGGAAAGGATTGAATACATCTACAAGAACAGTGAGGCAAACTATATCATTACACAGGGAAGCATCGGTGATTCTCTTAATGTTAATGATTTGCTTAAGGAAAATGACATTTCAAATCCTCATGTCGATATATCGCCGGATGATTTGGCTTATATGATTTATACTTCAGGTTCTACAGGTAATCCTAAAGGTGTAATGATCAGTCATAAGAACATTACTAATTTATTTGCCAAAAGCGATGATAATATCATTTATGCGGCATATTCAAAAATGAAGAAGGCATTGGCAATAACTACAGTGTCCTTTGATACATTCCTGCTTGATTTTATGAGTTTGACGTTTGGTTTGGAATTGGTT